>CAMWTZ010000056.1 GCA_947177385.1 uncultured Mycoplasmataceae bacterium | reverse complement strand
GTTATTAAATTAACATTTAAAACAAAGAATTTTATTATTAAGAATAAAATATAGATTAGCAATAAATTAAATATTCTTTTGGAAAAAATATGGAAAAACAAAATCAAGAAATGATTTTAAAAAAAGATACAAAAACTAATTCTTTGAAATCAATCAAAATTCTTTTAATAATACAAATTATTTTATTTTTTACTTTCGTTGCAACACTAATATGATATTTAGTAGCAATTTTAACTGTCTCAACGACTTCTTCTTATCCAACATCATCATATGTAAATATGATTATTTCTATAACTTTGTTTATTATTTCTATTATTTTTTATAGTGTTATAAACTTAACATTATCTATTTTTATTATTGTTACAGGAACAAAAAGAGAAAATACAAAGGAAATTGCAATAATTTTTGGAATATTAGCAATTTTCTTTGGTTGAATTTTTTCTTTAATTTACTATCTTGTAGCAAAAAATAGAATTAAAAAATAATGAAAACATCTAATTAAATAATAATTTTTACTAATATATTTGGATCTATTTCATCTCGTAATAATTCTTGCAAACCGTTTTCATAAGTCATATCTACCATTGAGCAACCAACACAAGCTCCTTTTAATTTAATTGTCACTATATCATCTTTAAAATCTACAAATTCAAATTCCCCACCATCTTGTTGAATATAAATTTGTAGGGTCTCTATTATTTCAAGAATATTTTTTAATTTTTCTTCATTTGTCATAATTATTTATTTTTTTTATAACAAATATTTAATTGTTTTTCAATACTTATTTTAGTTACAGTAATAATTAAATTTGAGCTACGATTGACAACAACATATAAATATTTTTTATCATATTGATATAAATGATAATAATCATAATGGTTATCCATAAATTCAGGACGACCTATTTGTTGCAATAAATTTAATAAATGAAATTCCAAAATTAAATCTGATTTATCTTTTGCATCAGGTAATCTTTGTTTAGCACGAACTAATGCATGCTTTGTAATAGAAAATTTATTTTTTTGATAATAACTCATTGTTGTGAATTAAATTTGAAATTCCTTGAGAAATTATATCAACAGCTTTTGTTTCAGTGTTAGTTCAAGGAATAATAATATGCGCTTTATATTTTAAAGGTTCAATAAAAGAATCGTACATTGGTCTAACAACACTCCGTCATTGATTTATAACACTATCTGTTGTACGGCCACGATATTTAATATCTCTTTCTAATCTACGAATAAAAGATTCATCACGCGGAACTTCAATAAAAACTAATAAATCAGCTAATTTAGTGATTTGCTCATTATAGAAAACATGGATCCCTTCAAAAATTATAATATCTTGATTTTTAACAATATCGAATTCAAATTTTCTACAGTGATTTACATAATCATAAATTGGTAAATTTACTTCTTGGTTATTTAGAAGTTTTAACAAGTCGCTTTTCATCAATTTTCAATCAAAAGCATTTGGATGATCAAAATTAATATTTTCAATTTTTTTATTTGAATGTGATTGATCAATATAGTATCGATCTTGACAAATTGTAATACTATTTAAATGAGATGGAATATTACTTAATATTTTTTGTGCAATAGTAGACTTTCCTGAGCCACTACTTCCTGCAATTAATATTAGTAGGGGTTTCTTAGTTTTTCGCATTTCATTTAATTATATAACTTTGTTTTCTTTTTATAAATAAAGATATATTTGATGATAAAATTATTAATTGTTTTAAGCAATTTTTTGATTATAAAATTGTTAATTATCTTGTTAAATAAATATTGAAAAGGAAATTGTTATGGCTGTTCAACAAAGACGTGTTAGCAAATCACGTAAAGGAATGAGAAGAAGTCACCATCATTTAGAAGTTGCAAATTCTGTTGCTTGTAAAACATGTGGTGCTTTAACTCAGCCTCACCGTGTATGTCACTCATGTGGTTCTTACAAAGGAATTAAAGTTTTAGATAAATAATGTCAAATAAAAAAAAATCTAGTGATTTAAAATTAATAGAACAAATTCCTGATACAACAAAATATCAAAATAAAAAAATAACAAAAAAATCAAATTGATTTAATAAAAATATGGCTGTTTGCATTTTGATTTTATTTGTAATTATTGGAATTATGATAGTTTTTTTAATTGTAAGATTTTTATAATTACCAATAAATAGGCTCAAATGGCGGAATGGCAGACGCAGTAGACTCAAAATCTACCGGTTTTATCACCTTAAGGGTTCAAGTCCCTTTTTGAGCACCATATTAAATTAAAATTAAATTAAAAATGAGTCGCATTTTATTTGTGACTCATTTTTAATTTAGTATTAATCTTTGATAAAAATAATAAATTTCTTTATTATCTTAATTGATGATATTTTAAGATCTTGTTATATATATTTATAATTCAAATCTATAATTTTAATAAGTTTCTGTTATCAAATATTAATAATCTTTATGTTGTGTTTTTTGATTCTTGTTTTTATGTGATTTGAAACTTCAAAATTACCTTATACATTAAATATAAGACTTTTAATGAGAACTATTAAATAAGTATTTTTTAAAATTTTAGTATTTGAATATAAC
>CAMWTZ010000055.1 GCA_947177385.1 uncultured Mycoplasmataceae bacterium | reverse complement strand
TTTTTTTGCTTAATTTTTTCATTGTAAAATTAGTCCAATATATATATATATATAACTAATGTTCAAGATTAATAACAAATACAAATATTAAAAATTTTATATAACAAATTATCAAATAAACTACTGTTCATTAAATTTAATAGTTTCTTGTATTTTTCCATCCATTTTACGGATAATAATTGTAGCCGATTTTTTACCAGCTAATTCTTTTGCTTTTTTAATAGCTTCTAATTTAGTTGGAACTAAAGCTGATACACGATCACAATTTTCCATTTTTATTTCTCAGCATTCTTTTTTTCCATCTTTATCTTTTCTTGCTGATAAATAATAAATATTACGACCTTTTAATTGTTTTTCACTTGCCATAAATTTGAACCTTAATTACTTTTTTATATTTTATTTGAATTTTATTTAATATTAACTAATAAAATAAATATTTTTGATTTAATAGACATAAATGGTATTTGATTATTTTTAAAATTTCCTCAACTGAAAATTCAGTTACAGAAAAACATAATATATTAGTATTTAAAAATGTTGCCATTTTACTTTTATTATTTTTAGTTATATAACTAATTTTAATTGTGTCAAATTGATTTGCTAAAAATTTTAAATTATTAGCATCATTACTGAAAATATAACAAATACAATTAGTTGGTTCTTGCTTAATTAGATTACATATTTTTAAAATATTAATCATATAGTTATCATCATTACATTTGATGATTTTGTTATATCGCTTATCTAGAAAATTAAAAATTTGTTCTTGAATTAATTTAGAATCAAAATTTGCAGATAAATATATTTTTAATTTTTTAACTAACATAATATTAAATAGGCTAAATTATATATTATTTTTTAAGTGATTTATAATCAAATTGTTTAGATACTTCATAACATCCAATTGCAACACTATTTGATACATTTATACAAATAAGATCTTCACTCATTGGAATGCGAATGAGATTATTTTGATATTTATTCATAATTTCTTCGTGGATTCCATAATGTTCATTTCCAAAAACTAAATAAATATTTTTATCTGAATAATTTAAATAGTTTATCTCATTTGGAGAATTATTACCTTTTTTAGTAAATAAAAAAAATTCTCCATAATTTTTTTCTTCAAATTCAGATCAATTATCATATTCAAAAAAATCAATTTGATCGAAATGATTAGTTGAAGAACGATTCAATCGTGATTTGTTAAAAATAAATCCATATGGACGAATTAAATGTAATTTGGCATTAAATGCTAAACATGTTCTTGCAATATTTCCTACATTTTCTATGATAGAAGGATGATAAAATACAACATTTAATTTCATTCAATACTCTCTAAATAATTAATTATTTCATTTGTCAATCATGTTGGAGTAGAAGCCCCTGATGTAATTGCAATTACATCATCTTCTCTTATTTTAATTTTTTTAATTTCATCAATAGAATTAATTAAATAATTTTGCTCTATTTTTTTAAATTTACCCATTTTTAATAATTGTAATGAATTATTCGAACGATTCGAACCAATAACAATTAAAATATTTGGATTTTCTTTTAAATTTAAAATAGCATTTTGTCTATCTATTGTCGCATTACATAAATCATTTTTAATGTAATAATTTTTAAAATAAAACTTGATTAAATTATAATATTCTTGCAAATCAATTTTAGATAATGTTGTTTGATTTGTAACAACAATATCTTTATTAAAAAATTTTTTCATTTTTTTTATTTGATCTAATTGATAGATAAATAAAATTTTTTTTGAAATTTTTATTGTTGCATTACTCTCAGGATGATTTTTTCTTCCAATATAAATAACAACTTTATTTTGTTTCAAAGAATCATTAATAAATTTATGAGTATTATAAACATACTCACAAGTTGTATCAACAATTTGCATTTTTTTTCTTTTAGCTAAATTGATTGTTTTTTGATCTGTACCATGAGCACTTAAAATTAAAATAGAATTTTTTGCATTTTTAATTTTTTTAACTAAATTATATCTACTAGTATTAGTATCATCCAAAATAATTAAATTTTTAGCTATGATTCGTTTGATCATTTCTTCGTTATGAACAAATAAACCCAACATATAAATAATTTTGTTTGGATTATTTAGAATTGTTTCTTCTACTTGTTTTCAAGCATTGACAACTCCTGAACAAAAACCACGAGGAGTTATTTTAATTAATTTCATTGATTTTTTTAATAATTGCTTCTAATTGCTTAGTATAATTTTGCATTTTTTCTTTTTCTAAATCAATTTTTGATTGAGGAGCTTTTTTAATAAAATTTTCATTAGATAAAATTGTTTTACTACGTTCTACTTCAAATTCCAGTTTTTCTTTTTGAGAATTTAATTTTATTAATAAATCATCATTTGATAATGTTGAAGTATTTTGATATTTAACAACAAAATCATTAGTTGTGAAAACAACACTAGTTTTATTATTGCTAATACAATTATTATCAATGTCAAAAAATAAAGGATTTAAAAATTTATTAAATAAATTAATTTTATTTTCATCAAAATTAATATATCAGTAGTTGACAAGCAAAATTTAATTAAATCCTTATTTTTTAATTTC
>CAMWTZ010000054.1 GCA_947177385.1 uncultured Mycoplasmataceae bacterium | reverse complement strand
ATATATGGCCTTAGTAAACTCAATTCTGAATGAACGATGAGATGTGTGAGCCATAAAAATATAATGTGGCTTTTGAATAAATAGCACTGGGTTTATAGGCAGGAGTGCCACAATAGGAAAACTGATTATTCCATTTATGTATAGTTCAGCTAGCCATGGAATTGGAGATTACATCTATTTGTACAAATTGCATTCTTTATACAGTTCAGAATAAATGACACAGTATGTGGGCACGTATAAAATAGCTGACATTTAAACAACAAATATAATGCTGTCTGATACAAAAAAATTGACAAAATAAAAATTAGTATTAAAAATAATGAAAATATTATTCTCAATACTAATTTTGATGATGCAATAAAAAAAGCTAAAGAATTAGATAAATCCTCTTCAAAAAAGTTTTTAGATGGAATTACTGTTTTAGTCAAAGATAATATTGCAATTTCTGGAATGAAAAACACTTCTGGATCAAAAATTCTTGAAAATTATTTTGCTCCATATAATGCAACAATTATTGAAAATTTAAAAAATAAAAATGCCATTATTTTAGCAACAACAAATTTAGATGAATTTGGTGAAGGTGGAACCGGAACATCATCTGGATTTGGAATAGTAAAAAATCCATCTGATCCTACACGAATAATTGGTGGCTCTTCATCTGGTAGTACAGCTGCTGTAAAATTAGGATATTGTGATATTTCAATTGGCACAGACACTGGTGATTCAATTCGTCATCCATGCTCATTTGCTGGAACAACTGGATATAAACCCTCTTTTGGTATTGTTAGTTCTTATGGAGTTTGTCCATATGCATCTAGTTTAGATCATGTTGGAATAATATCTAATAATGTGCAAGATTGTGCTATTGGAATTGATTTAATTGCAGGATATGATAAGAAAGATTTAAAAACTAATAAAATTTCAGAATATGAATTTAGTAAAAATTTAAAGACTATAAATCATGCAAAAATTGCTATTTTTACAGACGTTAATAAAGGAATGAATGATAATGTTAAATTAATTTTTGATTCTTTTATTAATAACATTAAAAGTAAATATCAAATTGTTGAATTAGAATTTGGACAAGAACTTTTAAATTTATTGTTACCAATTTATAAAACAATTAGTTTTTTGGAAGCCGCAAGTAACAGAATGAATTTAAATGGAATTACATTTGCAGGGAAAAATATTGATTATAAAAATTATGAAGATTTAATGATAAAAGTACGAAATAATTTTACAGATGAAGTTAAACAACGTTATTTAGCGTTTGCGAAATTATATGGTGAAAATAAATTTGATTTAATATACCAAAATAGTTTGAAGATTCGTAATATTATTACTAATAAAATTAATAAAATATTAAATGAATATAACTATGTAATTATTCCATCTGCATCAGATTATCCACCTTTAATAGATGATGTTTTATTGGGTAAACCAAATGGAAACTTTTGCGATGATGCTTTATTATTGGCAAACTTTGCACATTTACCATCATTAACAATTCCTATAACACATCCAGAAAATAAGCTTCATTTTGGAATAAATATCATTGGAAAGTATCTAAATGATCAACAAGTTTTAGATTTTGGTTATTCAATTGAGAAAATAATTAAGGAAAATGATTACTATGATAAATAATTTTGAAATTATTATTGGAATTGAAACACATGTTGTTTTAAATACCAAAACAAAAATGTTTTCATCTTCAATCAATAGTCATCATTTAGCTCCAAATACTGCAATTAATGAAATTGATTTAGGATTACCAGGAATTTTACCAACACCTAATCCTAATGCAATTAAGAAAGCAATTTGATTAGGACTAGCATTAAACTCTGAAATAAATTGACAAAGAATCCAATTTGATAGAAAAAATTATTATTATTTAGATTTACCAAAAGGATTTCAAATTACACAACAATATTATCCAATTGGAAGAAATGGTGAATTAATTATTAATATTGATGAACAAAAGATTCCAATCGAAATAGAACGTTTTCATTTAGAAGAAGATACTGCTAAACAAATAATTTCAGACAATACAATTTTATTGGATTACAATCGTTCAGGATGCCCATTAATTGAAATTGTGACAAAACCTGTAATTAGATCTAGTCAACAAGCTGCTGAATATTTAAGAAAATTGATTCAAATATTAAAATTTAACAATATTTCAGATTCCAAATTGGAAGATGGTTCAATGAGAGCAGATATTAATATTTCAATTAGACCAATTGGTCAAAAAGAATTTAATAAAAAAGTTGAAATAAAAAATGTTAACTCAATTAATAATGTTGTTAAAGCAATTGAATATGAAGTAGATCGTCAAACAAAAATTCTTCTAAAGAATGAATTAGTAAATCAGGAAACAAGAAGATTTGATGAAGCAACAAATACAACTATTTTTATGAGAGAAAAGACTGATGCAATAAATTATTTTTATTTTAATGATATTAACATTCCAATAATTTCTTTAACTAAAGATGAATTTGAAAAAATTAAATCTGAAAAAAATAAAGATTTAGATGTTATTATTAGTGAACTTAATGAACTTGGATTTAATAAAAATAATATTAATTTATTAATTAACAATTATGATATGTATCAAT
>CAMWTZ010000053.1 GCA_947177385.1 uncultured Mycoplasmataceae bacterium | reverse complement strand
ATTTAATTTATTTTTTAGCAATGAAATATCATTTTTAAAATCATTTAAATATTGTCCATATTTTCACAATAATGTGCTTTGAAGTTTTTCTTTTCAAGTTTTATAAATTTCATCTAATTCACTAGTTTCAAAATTCATTTTTTTGAAATAGTTTAATTCGTTTTGATAAATTTCAAATAATTTGTCATTGTATTCATTTAGATATTTTTGAATATTTTTATTTGTAGAAATAGCTTCAATTCTTCATTCTCCAGCTCGTCGTGAATAATGAGAAATAATTGCAAATTGTTCAATATCTGATGTGTTATTAACATGAGTACCACCACACAACTCAATTGATAAGTCACCAATTTGAATAACTCTTAATAAACCTTGAATTTTTTTATAAACATCTTCAAAATGTCCCAAAGCTCCTGCTTTTTTAGCATCTTCAAGAGACATCATTAAAACTTTTACAGGGATGTTTAATTTAATAACATTATTAACCCAATCAACAATTTTTGTTAATTCTTCATCTGATAATTTTGTTGGATTTTGAAAATCGAAAGTAAATTTTTCAGGTGATTTAAATGCTCCCAATTGTTTGATATTTTTATTAATATTATTTATTAAAGCTGCTTGTAATAAGTGTTCACTTGTATGGTGAGCCATATTTATTTTTCTATCTTCTTTATTTATTGATAAATGAACAATTTCATCAATTTTTAAATTTGCATAGTTTACATGATGAACATGTTGAAATCCGGGAGCTTTAATAACATTGTCAACAAAATATTTATTATTTATTAATCCAGTATCATGAATTTGTCCACCACTAGTTGCATAAAATACTGTATTATCAAATATAACATATCCATTTTGATTATTTAATTCATTGACCTCATTAAATTGATCATCATATAATTTAATCACTTTAGCATCAATTTCATTTTTATCATAATGAAATTTTGATTGGATTGATAAAGAAATTAAACTATTATTTTGGCTATCCATAGCAATTTCTTGTTTATTAGATTGAGATATTTTTTGATGGATTGCAAAACGTTTTTTAAATTCTTCTTCATCAATTTCTAAACCATTTTCATTGGCAATTTCTTTAATGCTTTCAATAGGAAAACCATATGTAGTTACAAGATTAAACACTGTTTCATTATTTAAAGAATTATTATTAATTGCATTATTAATAATTTTTAAACCTTGTGATAAAGTAATGTTAAAAATTTCATATTCATGCAAAATAACATTATGAATATTACTCTTTTCATTTAATAAATATGAATAAAAAGGTTGCATTGTATTAATAATTGAATCGATAATTTTTATTATTGAATCCTTATTATTTATTTTTAATTTATTTAAAAATACAATTGATCTTCTAATTAATCTTCTTAGAATATAACCACGATCTTTATTTGAAGGAATTGCTCCATCTGCAATAGCAAAAACACTTGCCCTTAAATGATCAGTAATAACTTTGTAGTAAAAGTTAATTTTTATTTGTTCTTTATTATTACTAAAATATGCATCAATATTATATTTAAAATTAGTAAAAGATTGAATTTCTTTGATAATGTTTTGGAATAAATCTGTATCAAAATTTGTTGGAACATCTTGACTAATTGATGCAATTCTTTCAAGACCTGCGCCTGTATCAATATTTTTTCTTAATAATTCTGTATAATTTTCATTTCCATCATTATTATATTGACTAAATACAATGTTTCAAATTTCAACATATCGATCATTTTCAATATCATTTATCATTAAACTTTCGCCAATATTTTTTTGATCGTATTTTGAACCTCGATCATAATAAATTTCAGTACATGGACCACAAGGACCATTTCCAACATCTCAAAAGTTTCTATCTTTACCACATTTAATAATTTGTTTTTTATTAATTCCTAATTTAATCCATTCATTATAAGTAATTTCATCATCTTCAAAAACTGTAATTCATAATAAATTTGGATCTATTTCTCATTTTTTAATTAATAATTCATAAGCAAAATTAATCGCTTCAACTTTAAAATAATCACCAATTGAAAAATTTCCTAACATTTCAAAAAACGTTTGGTGTCGCGCAGTTTTTCCAACATTAAAAAAGTCATTAGTTCTTAAGGCTCTTTGTGAATTTACAAGTCTAGGTGAAGGAGGATTAGATTTTCCACTAAAATAATCTTTTAATGTTGCTACTCCACTATTAATTCACAACAATGATGGATCATTATTTGGAATTAAACTTGCTGGTTGTAAAAAATAATGGCCTTTTTCAATAAAAAAATCAATCCAACTTTGTCGAATTTCCGAACCTGTCATTTTTTTCATATTTTTTTCCTTCTATAATGCTTCTATAATGTTTTTAAATATAAAGTGATTATTTCATCTAATCTTTTTTTAACTATTGAAAGATCAATTTCATTTATTTTTTTAACTATAATGTTTTTTATTTCTTTAGATAAAAGATGGTATATATTTTCAACAAAATCATCATATAAATTTTCTTTAATAATCTTGATTTTAATAGCTAAATTAATGTTATTAATTTTCTGATTAATCAATGGAACAAGAAAATTAAAAATTTTGTTTTTGTTACATTTCATGTAAATATATTGATAGTA
>CAMWTZ010000052.1 GCA_947177385.1 uncultured Mycoplasmataceae bacterium | reverse complement strand
ATTAATGGAAGAGCCAGAAAAAGTAGAACAAGTTGATGATTAATAAAAAATAAAAGTGGATTTTAAAATCCACTTTTATTTTTTATTGAACTGATGTTTAACAATAAATTAATTATCACTTTTTAAAACTTGAACAAATACATCTTGTGGTACTTCAACTTGTCCAATAGCTTTTAATTTTTTCTTACCTTCTTTTTGTTGCTCAAGTAATTTTTTCTTTCTTGAAATATCTCCACCATAACATTTTGCAAGAACATTTTTACGATATGATTTTATTGTTTCTCTTGCGATTATTTTAGATCCAATAGCAGCTTGAACTGGTATTTCAAATTGATGACGAGGAATTAATTCTTTTAATTTTTCAACAATAATTTTTGACTTTTGATATGCAAAATCACGATGAGTAATAAAACTTAATGCATCGACTTTTTGTCCATTTAGCATTAAATCTACTTTAACTAAATTTTCACATCGATATCCTATAAGTTCATAGTCCATAGTGGCATATCCTTTAGTAATAGACTTCATTTTGTCAAAGAAAGAATACATAATTTCAGCTAATGGTAATTCATAAATTAATTTACGACGATAATCATCTAGATAAATTAAATCAATATATGTTCCCCGGTATTTTTGGCAAATTTCCATAATAGAACCAACATAATCATTTGGAACAACTATTTCTAATTTAACAAATGGTTCTTCAATATAATCAATCTCAGTTTTTTCAGGTAGTTTTGAAGGATTATCAATTTTTAATATTTCTTTATTTGTTTTATGAACTAAATATTCAACTGATGGAGCTGTCATTATTAGATCAATATTAAATTCACGTGCTATTCTTTCTTTTATTACATCCATATGTAATAATCCTAAAAATCCACAACGTATACCAAACCCTAAAGCTTGTGAAGTTTCTAATTCGTAAACTAATGATGAATCACTTAAAGAAATTTTTGACATTGCTTCTTTAAGTTCTTCAAACTTATTAGTATCAACAGGATATAAACCGCAATATACCATAGGTTGAATTTTAGTATATCCAGGTAAAGGTTCAAAGCATGGATTATTAGTATGCGTAACAGTATCGCCAACATTCACATCTTTTGCAGTTTTAATACTTGCAGCAAACCATCCAACTTCGCCTGAAACTAATTCATTTTTATTGACATTTTTTGGAGTTTTAATTCCAACTTCTGTAACAATAAATTCTTTATTAGTACTCATCATTTTGATAATATCATTTGGTCTTAGAATTCCATTTTTAATTCTCACCAAACAAATTACACCTTTATATGAATCATAATATGAATCAAAAATTAATGCTTGCAATGGTTTATTATCATCATTATCTTCTGGAGGTGGACAATATTTAACAATTGCTTCTAAAACATCTTCTACATTAAGACCTGTTTTAGCAGAGACTAATGGTGCATTAGATGTATCTAACCCAATAACACTTTCCACACTTTTTTTAACTTTTTCGATATCAGCTGATGGCAAATCAATTTTGTTGATAACTGGAATTATTTCTAACCCATTTTCTAAAGCTAAATAAACATTAGAAATTGTTTGAGCTTCAATACCTTGGGTTGCATCTACAACTAAAATAGCACCTTCACATGCTGCTAAACTACGACTAACTTCATATGTAAAATCAACATGACCTGGTGTATCAATTAAATGAAAAATATAATCATTCCCATTTTTTGAATGATATTTTAATTGCACAGCATTTAATTTAATGGTAATGCCACGTTCTCGTTCAATGTCCATAGAATCAAGAATTTGATCTTTCATTTCACGTAGCGTTAAAGTATTAGTAATTTCAATGATGCGATCACTTAAAGTTGATTTTCCATGATCAATATGTGCAATAATACTAAAATTACGAATGTATTTCTTATCAATAAGCATATTTAAAATATTCTAATATTATTTTAATTATAGTTAATTATTTTTTTCTTTATTTATTGCATCTATAACAAGCTTAGCTTTTTTAGATGGAAGTATTTGTAATAATTCATTTTCTGTTAATCTATTTAATAAAGACATATTTGGGTAATTTTGTAAAATTTTATTTTTTGATTTTTCTCCCAATCCTTTAATATCATCTAAAAAAGATGTAATCATTGATTTAATATGTTTGCTACGATAAAAACTAATTGCATAATTATGAACCTCATTTTGAATGTTGCATAATAAATTAAATAATCCGCTTTTTCTATCTAATTCCATTTCTTTATCATTCGAAAAAACAATACTATGTGTTTGATGTTTATTATTTTTTTTCAAACCAATTATTGTAATATTATTCTCAATATTTAATTCTTTTAAACTATTTAGTGCAGCATGAATTTGAAGTTTTCCACCATCTACAATTATTAAGTCTGGTAATCGTAAATTGCTATCTAATAAATATTTATATCTACGATAAATAACTTCTTGCATATATTGAAAATCACTTTTATTTTCAGTTGTTTGCAAATTATATTTACGGTATTCATTTTTTTGAGGAAGTCCATTTTTGAAACTAACCATCGCACTAATTGAATGCTTTAAATTAATATTTGAATTATCAAATGCTTCAATAAATTCAATATTAGGAATATTCAATATTTTTGCTAATTCATTGCATGCACCAATCGTAGAATCATAATTTCGTTGTTCAGATAAACGATTATTTAAAAGATATGATTTTGCATTTGTAATTCCCATTTGCATAATTTCTTTTTCTTTAGAATTTGGAACTTCAAATTTAATTTTAAAATAGTCCACCAGTTCTTTTATTTTTTCATTATTGAGCATAACAATTACTTTTTCAGGTAATAAATTATTTGAATAATATTGAATTATGATATTCACAAGCAATTCATCTAAATCATCATATTCATCATAAATTTTATGAATATCATTATATTTAGAAATTAATGAACCATTTAAATA
>CAMWTZ010000051.1 GCA_947177385.1 uncultured Mycoplasmataceae bacterium | reverse complement strand
ATCTATAACAATTCTTATACCATCTTTATCCGATAAATCTTTAACACTAATAATTCCACTAATTTTTTCATCAAAAATAATATCATTTATTTCTTTGATAATTTGTGATTTATTTGTATCATATGGTATTTCTGTAATAATTATTTGATTCACTTTAGAATCATTAATTATTTCAAATTTAGATGTAATAAAAAATTTTCCTTTACCAGTATTATAAAAATTCACTATCCCTTGCTTATTTTCAATAATTGCACCAGTTGGAAAATCGGGACCAGGTAAAATTTTAAGAATATCATTAATTGTTAAATTTTCATTATTTATTAATTCTATTGCACAATCAAAAACTTCATTTGGATTAAAAGTTGGAATATTTGTAGCATAACCGGCTGCAATACCAACAGCACCATTTATTAATAAATTAGGAAATAATGATGGAAGAATTGTTGGTTCTTTTTCTGAATCATCAAAATTTAATGCAAAATCAACAGTATCTGATTTAATATTATCTAACATTAAATTTGCTACTTGTGATAATCTACATTCTGTATAACGCATTGCAGCAGCACTATCACCATCAATTGAACCATTATTACCATGCATGTCAAGCAATGGTAAATTATTTTTTCAATTTTGTGACATTCTTACCATTGCTTCATAAATAGAAGAGTCACCATGTGGATGATATTTACCAATAACTTCACCAACAGTACGAGCTGATTTTTTATATGGTTTATCGTAGTCTAAACCTAATTCATTCATCGCATATAAAATTCTTCTTTGTACTGGTTTTAATCCATCTCGAATATCAGGGAGAGCACGATCTTGAATAATATATTTTGCATAACGAGCAAAACATTCACCTACAATGTTTGCAAGTGCCTTATTAATTACATTTGAGTTAAAATCATTCATATTATTCTTCATATTCAAAATTTATATTTTCATCAATTCAAATTTTACGTACTGAACTATCGTCTCCCATCAATGTATTAATTTGCTCATTAGCAATTACAATATCATCAATTTTTACTTGTAATAATTTTCTTGTCTTAGGATTCATTGTTGTTTCTCAAAGTTGTTCGGGATTCATTTCTCCTAATCCTTTATATCGTTGAATTTCATAATTTTTATATTCCTGGCGAAGATTTTCTAATTCCGCTTCATCTCATGCGTAACTAAATTGTTTAGGATTAGATTTTTTAGAAATTTTGTATAATGGCGGCATTGCTAGATATATATTTCCGTTTTCAATTAATGGTCGCATAAATCTAAAAAACATAGTCAATAATAAAACTTGAATATGAGAACCATCAACATCAGCATCTGTCATTATAATAATTTTGTTGTATTTTAATTTTTTTAAATTAAAATTACGTTCAATACCTGTTCCTAAACAGGTAATAATTGTACCTATTTCATCATTCTTTAAAACATCGCTTAATTTTGATTTCTCAACATTTATAACTTTACCTTTAAGCGGTAGAATTGCTTGATGTGATTTATCTCTTCCTAATTTTGCTGATCCACCTGCAGAATCACCTTCAACTAAAAACAATTCATTTTCCATGGAATTATGAGATAAAGCTGGTGTTAATTTTGAACTCAAAATTCTTTCTGCTTGTTTACCCTTAGTTTTTTTTAGACTTTCACGAGTTTTTCTAGCAGAAATTTTTATATCTCGATTATGAATAATTGTTTTAATTAAATTAATTGCAACTGTCTTATTTTTTTCTAATCAAAGACTTAAATTATCAATTGTTGCTTTTTTTGTAATTTCACTTGCTTCTTTTGTAATTAATTTATTTTTTGTTTGACCTTCGTAATTGATTAACTTTTCAGGAACATTAACTGAAATAACAGCAGTTAAACCTTCTGAAATATCGTCTTGATCTAATGGAACATCTTTATCTTTTAATAATTTATTGTTAAAGGCAAAATTATTAAAAGCGGTTAATAAACCTAATTTAAATCCATTAACATGAGATCCTCCTTCAACAGTTTTAACGCTATTTGCAAATGAAACAATTAAATCATTAATTTCATTCGTATATTGAAAAGCTACATTAATAGGAATTTGAAATTGGTCATTTTTAAATTGAACAATTGGTGAGATTGTTTTAAAAGATTTATTAAGATATTCAACAAAATCATTCAAACCATTAGATGATTGAAATGTTTTACTAGTTTTGGTTTGATCGACTCTAAACTCAATTAATAAATTATTAAATAAAAATGACGATTCTAATAATCGATCACGAATAATTCTTTCATCAAATTTTATATTCCCAAATATTATTGGATCTGGATGGAATAAAATTTTTGTTCCAGTTTTATTAATTATACCAATTTCTTTTAAATTTTGAATAATTTTTCCACCATTAGCAAATTTAACTTCATATTTTTTGCTATTACGAGAAATTTGACAAATTAACAAATCACTTAATGCATTTACAACAGATGAACCAACACCATGTAATCCACCAGATGTTTTATAAATGGAATCATCAAATTTTCCACCTGCATGCAAAATTGTGAATACTGTTTCTACACCTGATAATCCAGTATTTTTATTAATATCTACAGGGATTCCACGACCATTATCTTCAATACTAATAATATTATTAGGATGAAGAGTAATAATAATTTTATTTGCAAATCCGGCCATTACTTCATCTATTGAATTATCTAATAATTCTCATAACAAATGATGTAAACCTTTAATATCAGTAGAACCAATATACATACCTGGACGTTTTCTAACTGGTTCTAATCCCTCAAGAACTTTTATATCATCAGCATTATATTGTTTATTCATATAAAAATATTTTATGATAAACACAAATATTAAAAAATATAAATTTAACTATTAGCAAAATATCTAACAATTAACGACTTGCAACTACCAAACACTTTCACAACTTTTGGTAGTGGTGCTTTTGCCAACACGACAGTAAACCAAATTACTTTCGGAACAACTGAAGCACCAATCGCTTACA
>CAMWTZ010000050.1 GCA_947177385.1 uncultured Mycoplasmataceae bacterium | reverse complement strand
GTGAAAATGAATATGAGGATTTGTTTGATCAAAATGTAAATCTGCTTTAATAATTAATACTTCTTGTTTTCATCTATTATTTTTATTTAATGTGTCTTGAATTTCATTCATAAATAATTTATAAAAATTAATTATGTTTTGTCTTTTAGTGTTTTCATCATCATTTGGTTTGTGCAAAGAATTGGTTTCTATATGATTAATGGAAATTCTAAAGCTACGCATTATTCCAGAAGAATAATATTCTTTATCAATTTGTTTTTTTGTTTTTCTTCTAGAAACATGATCCTCATTCAAATATGATTCTGTTAGGTCTATTTTGTATTGTTTTAATTCAGATTCAAATTTTTCTTTATTATCAATTAAACAAAAATTTTCACATGTATCATCTTCTGAAATTAAATCATCATCTTTATATTCGTGTGAATCATAGTTAATGATACCTAATCATGTTTTAGGAACAGCTAATTTTTTATACAATCTAATGTTTAACATTAATAAATTTCATCTCAACTAGAATCAAAGTCTTCATCATATCCATATTCCAAAATATAATATTGTTTTTTATTTTTTTGAATTAATTTTTTTGTAATTTTTTCTATTATTGTTTGTTTTATATAAGTATTTTTTATTACACCTTTATTGTAGATTTTAGTTCTTTACACTTCATAAATATCCAATTTATCAAGAATTAAATTCATTTTGTCTTTAATGAAATATAAATTAGAAGTTAATAAATATAAAGATGGCGAGTAAGGAAGAGAATTATCAAACTTTATAGAAGCAAAAATTATATTTAATTTTGGAATTAATTTTTTAATAAATTCTAAACAATATTTAAAAAATATTATTGTTTCATCATTATTAAATGGTTTTGTTCATATGCATTTTCATTCAAGATCTGATGATAGATCTACTACTAAACAATTTAGTATTTTTGATTTTTTATAAAGATTGTTATTTTCTTTGTTTTTGAAGGTTTCTTTATATAAATTTAAGTCTTCTTTAAACTTATTAAGTTCATCTATTAATACAACAACTCTACCTTCATTTGAATCGTTTTTGATTTTTGCATCTTCCATTGATTTTTCATAAAATTCTGGATAACCATATCCAATACATTCTATTTTTAACATATTAAATCCTTCTATAAACCAATCATATTTTATAAAAAATAATGGTATTTTGCTGGTTTATAACCGGCAAAATATTTAGGAGCAATAAGAAATGTGATTTTTTATATATTTTTTAATAAATACAGTTTAAAATCACTTGTGCGCAACTTGGAAAAGATTTATTGCTTTGGTATCCAAGGTATCCAATAATATTCCCCCGCAATATTTAAAGCAATAAATATTTCAAAAGAGCATATTATAAAGAACATCAGTTTTAAAAAGTCAAATATTTTCATCATTCCCAATTAATCAAATTAGTCAGTTTAATTATGATGAAAATAAATTTTATTAATCCCCACTGAAATTAAAAATAATGTATAATAATGAATGTAAACATTAAAGATTTTCTTCTTGAACACAATTAACTCTTTAGTGTTTACTTAATCAAAATTTAAATTAAGAACACTAAAGAGAATCCATTTATAGATTCTCTTTTTTCGTTTTTAAAAAGGATCTATTTATGAAAAACCAAATTTATCAATTTTTAGTTAAATATCATGGCAATTGAGATGCTATATATGACGCAATCAATAAAAGAGAAAAAGTAAATACTGATTATTCTTTTAGAACTGATGATAATTACATTTTCATTTTGAATGAAAATTATCATAACAAATTTAAACAAATTTTGCTCCCCCCTTTCTTTTATTTTTATAAAGGCGACATTCAATTTATTAATGAATATGTCATTGGAGTTGAAGGTAAAATCAGTTCAAGTAAATTAGATAAAATTATTCAAGCAAATTCTCATAATGTTATTTGTTTTAATAATAATGATCTCACTAAAGACAATTATGATTTGCTGATTGCAAAAGGAGCTAAATTCATTGTTATTTGCGAATGTGGGATTGATTCATTTAAATATGAATATAATCAAAACATTCTTTTAATTTCAGAATATGATAATGTTGATGATTATCAACCATGTTCTGAACAAACTGTTGAAAGATTATTATATGCAATTTCTAATGAAATTATTATAGGATGCTTTGAATTAGATAGTTGAACTAAGTTAATTACTAATTTAACTGAAAAAAATCCAAAAACTATTAAAGTTAGTAATCAAGAATTAAAACGATTAAGTAAAGCTGTAGAAGACTTCGATATTTATTCTAATTATATTCATGTGATGACTTATAGTCTTAACTAAAAATTAAAAATAAAAATAGTAGAGATTTATTCCCTACTATTTTTTATATATAAATTTAGCTACCAAACAAAAGAAAAAGTTTGGTAAAGACCAAACTTAAAGATTTTCTTCTTGAACACTATTATTATATAATAATGAATGTAAACATTAAAGATTTTCTTCTTGAACACAATTAACTCTTTAGTGTTTACTTAATCAAAATTTAAATTAATGAACACTAAAGAGAATCTATAAATGGATTCTCTTTTTTCGTTTTTAAAAAGGATCTATTTATGAAAAACCAAATTTATCCAAGCGTGAATGAATTACTTAAGCAATATGATTATTGCTTCTGTGCAACATTTATCAAAAATCCAAAATCAAAGAAATATGGATTTACAAATTCATCAAAACAAGATTTAGCTAAAGAATTGTTAGCTGGTGATATAAAATTAAAAGATTATTGAAAAAATAAATAGTGATCATCTGGGTCGTAGCTAATTGGAAGACCATAAATCTTAACAATTGATAGAAAAAGGTTACTAGCTACTACATATTGTTAAGTGACATTTATTAAGGAACATCATTTGATGCAAATTATTAAATGGATTGTTCTATGGTTAAACCTAGAATGGAGTTATCTATATGACGGATAATTATAATAAAAAAGGAATAACACTATGGATGATAAAAAATTCATCATTATAGTATTAATCCTAATAATTATTCTAGTTATATTATAATCTAAACAATAATGGTTTAATCATAGAAATGTAAAAAAATATACATTTTTTTCTCTATCAGAACGTTCTGATAGAGTTTTTTTATTGAACTAGTTATTTTTAGACAATTCATCATCTTTTATACGATCAATTACTTTATCATTTAACTCTTTAAAATATTCATTTCTAAAGTTAATATTTTCAATTAAATCATAAATTATTTTTTCTATATTTCAAATTTCATTTAATCTATCATTGTATTCTTTTGATAAATAAATTCTATGTAAAGCATGAATATTTTCATTTAATAAATTTAATCCATTAATATTTTCGCTACCATTGAATTTATTAATTAATTCCATTATTTTTTGTTTAAATTCATCACTTCTATTTTTATCTATTAAACAATTATCAAGTGCTATTTTAAGG
>CAMWTZ010000049.1 GCA_947177385.1 uncultured Mycoplasmataceae bacterium | reverse complement strand
ATATTGAATGATTGAACAAGATAATGCTAAAAGAGTAGATATTATTAAAGACGCAATAAATCATATTGGTAAATTAGATTCAGATATTAAAAATAATTTTTTAGAAAAAATTTCAAAAATAAATAAGTGATATAAAGTTTGTGTACAAAAATTGGATAGCGAATCTAAAAAAGAGTTTTATTTATACAACACTATTTTTAGAATTATTCGTAAAAGTAATGTAGAAGATTCAATTGATTTAACAGATACTTTAGAAAAATTAAAAAATAAATTAAGTGATTTAATAGAAGTTAATAATGTTAATTTTGAAATTGTACAAATTAAAAATTTACACACTTTATCCGAATTTTCTAAATGAATTGAAAACAAAAGAAAAGTAGAAAAAAGTTTATTTTCAGAGACTGATAAAATTCAAGTTATTCAAGAAATTAGAGAACAAATCAAAAAATTTAGAAATATTGATCCAATTGAATCACAAAAATTATCAGAGTCATTAAAGAAATATATTGATCAATTAAATAAGAAAATGATGACAATGGATGAATTTTTAGATGAATTAGAGAAGTTTCTAGAATTCATGATGAAGCAAGAAAAAAATGCTGATAAATTACAAGATAAAAAATGATTACTGCCATTTTTTAATATTTTAGTAAAACCAGAAATTAGAGAAAAAATATCAAAAAATTCAGATGAAGAATTAGTAGAATTAGTTTATAAAATTTGACAAATTTTAGAAAAATACATTGATAAGAGATGATTTGAAAATAATTCAGTTAGATCTAAAGCATTATATGAAATATCAACAATGTTATATAAAGAATATAATTATCCCCCAAATGATCCAACCAATCCTTCAAATTTGATTATTGATGAGTTGAGTAATAATATAACAATCATTAAAAAACATAGAGAAAGAATAATGTATGACGACAAACAAAGAAATAACAATTAAAGATTTAGAATCAAAACTTTGAGAATCTGCTGAAGAATTACGTGGTAGTCTATCAGCTGAAGAATACATGCATGTAGTTTTAGATATAATTACACTTAAATATATTAATGATAAATATATTCAAGCTATACAAAAAATTAATGATGATGGAATGCCAATAAATGAATGAGCATTAAAAACTTACGATTCTTTTAATGTACCAGAAAAATCAAAATGAGATCACATAAAACAATTTTTATTCACTGATAACATTGGACAAGTTCTAGATGATGCCCTTATTGAATTGGGAAAATACAATAACGAACTTAGTGGGATTTTTATTGCTAAATATAATGAAAAACAAATTGATAAAATAAGATTATCTGAAGTTATTAAAATTTTTGATGATATAAATATTTCAAATTTTGGTGAAGATATCCTTGGAAGAGTATATGAATATTTCTTGGGACAATTCTTTTTAAAACGTGGTCAAAAAGGTGGAGAGTTTTACACCCCTATATCGATAGTCAAACTAATAGTAGGAATAATAAAGCCATTAAAAGGTAGAATTTATGATCCTGCATGCGGTAGTTGTGGAATGTTTGTTCAAGCAAAAAAATATATTGAAGATCATCATGGCGATATTTTAGATATTATGGTTTATGGTCAAGAAAAAATGAAAGATACATGAAATCTTGGAAAATTAAATTTAATTTTAAATGGTTTTTCAATTACAAGTGATGATAAAAACTGTGTTTTAGGAAATGAACCAACAGATACATTTACTAATGACCAACATAAAGATAAAGTTTTTGAATATATAATGGCAAATCCACCATTTAATCTAGATAAATATTGACATGAATCATTAGAAAATGATTCAAGATGGCAAAAATATGGATTACCTCCAAAGAATAATGCTAATTTTGCATGATTACAACATATATTATTTAAATTATCTACAAATGGAAAAGCTGGAGTAGTTTTAGCAAATGGCTCTTTAACATCTACTCAATCTAATGAAGATAAAATTCGAAAAAATATTATTAAAGATAATAAAGTTTCTTGTATAGTTTCTTTACCTGATAAATTATTTTTTACAACAGGAATTTCAGCATGTATATGATTTTTCGATAATAATAAAAAAACAAATGATATTTTATTTATAAATGCATCAAAATTAGGAGATTTAATTGAAGGTCAAAAAAAGAATAAAGAAATAAAGGATGAAAATATCTCTAAAGTTATAGATATTTACAATTCTTTTGAAAATGGAGAAAAAATAAACATTCCAGGTTTAGCTAAGTCTGTTTCAATTGAAGAGATAGAAATGAATGAATATTCATTATTACCAGGTCAATACATAGAAACTAAAAAAGAAGAAAAAGAAGATCCTATAAAAATTAAACAAGAATTAAAAGAAAATATAAATGAATTGCTTAAGTTAATGGAAGAATCAAGGGAATTAGAACAAAATTTATTTAATGCAATAAAAAAAATTAATTTTGATGATTAGATTAATGAGGTTAAATAATGGCTATTGTTAGACTTGGAGATATATGCGAAATAAAAGTTGGAAAAGATTGTAGAGTATATAATAATGCAAATAATTTTGTTCAAAAATCAAATTTATATTATTTAGACATCAACTATTTTATGTCTATTTCATCATTTATTATTTATAAAACAAATAAATATATTATTGAAAATTGAACAGATAGTATTTATGATGATGTAATATTGTGTTCTAGAACTGGAAACACAGCATGTAATTTTAAAATTTTAAAATGTAAAACAGTTTTAGATAATAGATGAAATATATTAATTCCTAATGAAAAAATAATTAATAAAAAATATCTTTGTTATTTTTTATCAAATAATAAAGATAAATTAATAAATAATTTATCATTTACAACACAACCAAATATAACTCAAAATCATTTAAAAAAATTTTTAATAGATTTAATCGATATAAAAGAACAACAAAAAATAATTGATATTATTGAACCAAAAGAACATTTATACAAAAAATATTCAAATCTAATAAATATTGATAACTATGATTCATTTATAAAATCATGAAATATATTAATTGATATTATTGAACCTTTTGAAAATAAATTAAATGAATTAACTAATAAATTAAATATTATTAAAAATATTGAAGATAGATTATTAAATTATTCAAATTCAATTGGATATATGATTGACAATGATATTAATATTGAAAAAGGAAAGAATATAGAATCTAATATGTTAACTAATAATATTACAAATCTACCATTTGTCAATATTTCACATATTAATAATAAAATTAATAAATATGTTAGAAGTGACTCTATTTCTGCTAATGTAAATCTAGGTGATATTTTGCTTAGTCTAGATGGAACACCTGGTTTAGTTAATAATTTTGTTTATGGATTTAATGGTTATGGTTATAAATTATGATCTAGAATCATTGACAATCATATTATTTATTATTCATTGCTTCATAAAAATATTAAAAAATAAATACAGAAACTGTCGCTTAAA
>CAMWTZ010000048.1 GCA_947177385.1 uncultured Mycoplasmataceae bacterium | reverse complement strand
TATTTATATTGGTTTTTTTATCAAATTTTTCATTTTTTTCAACTCTAATAATTGATTGATTTTTTAAATTATTATTTGTTCCACATAAAAAAATAACCAAATTATATGAATAGAATTCAAAAGATTCTTTAATGATATTAATTATATTTCCTGTTTTACCAGATTGTACTTCTCCACATAAAAGAACAATTTTATTATTTTCGAACTCGTTTAATATATTGCATGGATTAGTTTCGATTAAATGATTATTATATTTATCATTTTTTTCTTTAATTATTGGAAAATAGTCAGACAAATTCATTTTATTTTTTTCATTTTTCAATTTTTAAAATTAAATTATTGATATTATTTTCATTTCCGATTCAATTTTGATTTAAATCATCTTTTTTTATTTTTAAAAATGAATATAAAAGCAATAATTCTATGGATAAAATATCATCTTTCTTAATATATTTTGAACCCTTATTTATTTGAATATATTTTGTTTTTTCTTCTTCATTATCTAAATTATCACAAATGAAAATTTGTTCATTTGTTTCATCTTCAATTATTTTTACTTCAAATTTATATCCATTTTCACCATCAAAATTTATTGAACCTTTTTTTTGGTCAAATGTTGTAGTTGTATTTGCAACTGATTCAGGATTTCCATTTTTATAATATTTTTTAGCATTTTCTTCAGTTGATTGTGATTTTCAATAGTCATTTTTTAATGTGATAATGAATTTTATAAATTCATCAATATTTTTTTCAAAATATTCAGAAATTGAATTTTTAAAATTTCTTTCACTATATTCATTATCATCATATTCAAAAATCAATTTTACTTTGTTATGATCTGGTCTAATGTATTCACAATTTTCATTTCCTTCAATATCCTCAATAGCAAGTTCCATAACTAATCATGAATCATGTGATTGAAATTGTCTAGGATTTTTCAAATATGAAAATGTGCCATGGACTTTATCTTCTTCTTTACTTGGAAAATGAATATATCTTTTTCTATGTGATATTATTAATCCTGATTTTTCCTTAGATGCACTATCTAGTAAAGAAAAATATATTTTCATTTTTTTGCCAACTGTACTATTATCATCATAATTTTTCTTTAATAAAATTGTGTCAGTTCATTTGATCTCTTCTTTATTTAAAAATTTATTTAAAAGAGTATTGAAAATTGGATTGTCATTATTAATATCTATTTTGTTTTTTATATCATTTATATAATCATCAAGATTTTTATTTTTTGGACAATAAGTGTTGATAGTTAATGGAGAACTATTAAAATTTTTAGCAGTAATTTCGTGATGAGTATATCCATTTTTATTATTCTGTCTATCGATATAATTTAATCTTAATGATAATTTTCATCCATCAATTCCATTTATGTAATTTTTATATTTTTTTCCTAAAAATTCATCAACTTCTTTAAAAATATTTAATTCTTTTTTACTAAAGTATCTAGTGTTTTTTCCTTTTCAACAATCAATTATTATTTTTGTACCATGAAGTTCAATATCTGGATCATTATCAATTTCATTTATATCGTAAAGAAAATAATCACTTCCTTTTCTTAAATTTTTATCAATAGGATTAAATGTTAATTTGTATGTATGATTGTGTTTTTTTGTGATTATTTTTGCATCATCACCAATTCAAAATATTGAATCTTTTAATCCAATTCCATATTGATTAAAACTTGAATTTTCTTTTATTTCAACATCTTTGCTAACAACCATTGCATTCTTTAATTCTTCCTTATTCATTCCGAAAGCATTATCTATAACAATAATTTGTCTTTTTCCATCATAGTTATAAATACTTTTTATATTTATATTTAAAACATTGTCATCACAAGATCTATTTTGAATAAAACTAGAAATCGAGTTATCTATCAATTCTGATAAGCAAGTATTTAGATTCAATCCAATTTTTTCTTTTTTATCTCAAAATGTTTGATATGTACTTTTTTGTCATATCTCAGTTTCTAATATTTTTTCCATTATTTTTTTCCTCTATTATTAAAATTTATTTTGGCTTTTTTTCTACTTTGTTTTATTTCATTAATTATTTCTATTTCACTATATTGTTCATTATTTTCTTTTTTAATATCATAATTATCTAGAATCATTTTTATTTCATCAAAAGTATAAGATCAACTAGGATTTTTTGTATGATTTTTATAATTTTTATAGTTATTATGATTTTCAATTTGAGCAATAATATCGAATATATTTTTATGTATATTTTTGTTATATAAATCTATTTGTTGTCTTCGCTCTTCATATAAAATCATATATTTCATATCATTTCTAATTTTTATGTCCATATCAATTAGAACTTTATACATTCCATTTTTAATTACTTGAGATTCATATAATAATTTAGATTGTTCATAGAGGATTTCAAATCTATTTTTATTTTTTTCTAAATGTGAACCATAAGGACATGATATACATCCTAATCTCTTATAACTTAATTTTTCAATGGTTTTATCTATTTGACAATTATTTGTATAGTCAACTTCTTGTGTATTATCAAATCCATATTTGGGATTGATTTTTATTTTATTTTTAATTATGTATTTTCAAATATCTGTTTCGCATCAAATAGATAATGGTCTACTTATTTGTTTTCTTGCATTAATTATGTTACATCCAAATTTAACTCATGATTGTTTTCTTAATTGTGATTCAAATGCAGTAACACCTACAAATGATGGAAGTTTAATGTTCTTCAAACCACCTTTAATATAATTGCAACATTTTTCTGAATAATAATTATTGAAATTTTCATAATTTCTATTTAATAAATGATCTATATTAAAATATTCATCATCAATTAATTCATTGTCTTTACTAGTCGGAAAATTTTTAATATTATCATCTAACAAAAAAAGCCTTTTCTTACTTAATCCATATCTTGTTGTATCTATTTTAAATATTCATCTTGTTAATCCATTTTTTGATTTAACATTTTTTATCCTATTTAAAATAACGGATAATTGTTTTGAATAAATTGGGTAACCTTTTATGTTGAGGACATCATATCAAGGTAATTTAGGTTTTTTATATAACAATTCATTTATAAAGTCATTTTCATCTTTGTATTGTTGTGAAATTGACTCAATAAATTTTTTTGTTTCTGGAAATGTTATTTCATAAGCATATGCAGGTGTTAATCTAATTATTTTTGTTTTTAACGAATCTTTTATTTCTTTAAATGTTTTTACAACTAAATCTAGTAGAACAGTTGAGTCTTTCCCACCACTGAAACAAATTAAAAATTCAAGCTTTTCATCTTTTTTATTACTTGATTGATGTAAATTATCTACTTCAAAGAAAAAATCTTTAATTATCTTTTTTGTATATAAAACTTTATCATTAAATTTAAATGATTTCTTAAATTCATTAAAATGAGCTAAACGAATCTTAGATTCGTCTCTCTCTCTCTCTCTCTCAAGTTATCATTATTAATATTATTGATCATAAAATTCATAAATACAATATATTTAATATAGTAT
>CAMWTZ010000047.1 GCA_947177385.1 uncultured Mycoplasmataceae bacterium | reverse complement strand
GTCATTTAACAACAAATTTATTTCATTATTCATTTGGTTAAATAATGATTTTAATTTTTCTAAATCATTTTTATAGTCAAATGTTTTATTTAGTGTTGAACTAACAAAATTATTTTTTACAAAATCATTTTTCTTTTTAAAAGAATTGTAACGTTGTTTTACATCATCAATTATGCTTTGAATTTGATTTGAATAATTAGTTTGGATAGTATCAAATTTGTCTTTTAGAAAAGTAGATTTAGAAATTTCATCATTAACTAATTTTTTAATTTCCAATTGTTTTTGTTTAATTTTTAAATCCATTTTAGATAAATTTTGTTGTTCTAAATTTAATTGATTTCTCAAATCATTAATTTCATTCTCAATATTTTTAGAATTTTCAAATTGTTCATTTACTTCACCAAATTGACTGATTTCCACATCCCCAGATTGAATTGTTACATAATCATTCAATTCATCAATATTAGAATTTTTAAACTTAACATCTAAATTACATGTGAATGTTAAATTGTTGAATGTTGTATTTGAATTAGTTGAATAGTTTCATTTTGATGTATAAAATCAATTATCTTGTTCATTGACAATTTTATTTGTATCATTTGGATTAATTAAATCTGTTCCATCGGATTCAAATTTGAATGATTCAGGAGTCAATTTTCAATCAATTCCAGTTTTAGTAGTAATTAATTCAATTACTGCATTTCAAAAATCATTGTAAGAATAATCAAAGAATTCGTTTAATTGATTTGTAATTAATGGAAAATAAGATTGATTTATTTCAATCATATTAGCTAAATCAGATTTCATTTGCTGAGTGTTAAATTTAACTGTCAACTTTTTATTTGCATATAAATCTTTAGGATTTTGTGAATCCGCTGATGTTCAAGTGATGTTTAAGTACTTATCTAAATTTTCTAATTTTAAAGGTTTGGCTTTAAATGAATATTTAACAAAGTATTTATAATAAGATCCACTTTTACCATTTTCAATAAATGTATTATCGGCTTGAAGTCTTTTATATTCACTATCAGTTAAGTAATAATTTAATGGAATTGATGACACAACATCTAAATAAATATATCCTAAATTATTTAATTGTCTACGTGCATCATAATATATTTTTGATTCTGTACCTGCTAAATTTTGATCACTATATGGAACGAATTTTTCTACAACTTGACAGTATTTTAATAGTTCAGGATATTTGGATCATTGAGATGTAGATAAGTTATAAGCAGAAGAAAATGAAAACTCACTTCGAATAGCAGATGTTGATGGTAATTTTAATAAATTATCTGTTAATTCTTTTCATTTACCTTTTGTAACAATATTAACATCTTCAAAATATTGACTTGCAAAATATCAAGGAGTTTCCAATGCTCTAGATTTAGCTCCTGTATTTATCTGACTAACTAAATTTAAACCTGGATTTCATTTTCAAGTAACTTTTAAAGCTGATTGCGATGAATCATAACTAATTTTTTGTTTAGTTGATGACTTAGATAAATTTATAATATTAGATACATTTAATGTATTGTTTGAAGAAGTATCTTTACTAGCTATTAATTCACCAGTATTGATATCTTTCATATAAAAATTTTTAATTCACATTGAGATATCATTATTGTAGTTTTGCTTTTGAATTCCATAGTCAATCATTGATAGACCTAATCATTGCTTGGTTTGTCCATCATAGATTTTTGTATTTAATTCATTAGTGTTTCAATTATTTGAACCTTCTATTTTGTAATTGCAATAAATATCATTTTTGAATATTTGAGGTAAAACATAATCGTATGGAATAGATCAATTACTAATTGTTTGAACAACATTTGCAAATCCTGTTGAGTTGATATTTCCAGATGTCTTTTGTAAATCTCAATTATTCTTTTCTAAAACAGTTGCATAATTTGCTTTTAATGTAGATGGTGTGTAATTATCTTTAACTCCATTTGTATTTTTGACTTGATTCACAAAATTTTGAACGACATCAATTCCCACCTTTTCGTTATAAATGTCATTAATTAAATTGATAAATGATTTTTTTAGACTACTTGAAAAATTAATAATATTTGTTCAATTATCATAAAATGAACGGACATATTCAGCTAATAATTTAGCTTCTTTCAATGCACCAAATAATTCTAAATTTCATCCAAATCTAAGTGTTGGTGCAATAGTAGAAGTGTTTGCATTTCCATTAATTGAATATGAAGTTGTAGCATTTTCATCTACCTGAATCAAATTTTTAAAATCAACTCACATTGAGCTAACTTTGTTTATTTTATTTGGATTATTAACTCCTAAAGCGGTTGATACATTTTGATTTCAAGCAAAATCAGTATAATTATTTTTATATCAATTATCGACTGATCTATTTCTAATTAAAGTAGAATTTGGTTCAGTAGCATCAAATATTCTAAATTTAACTTTAGCTTCATCATATGTTGGTGTATCTAACATATATTGAGACATTACTATAGGGTCTGAATTTAATTTATAAATTAATTCATCCAAACTAAAACTATTATTTTTTAAACTAAATGTATGTTTTTCAAATTTATTTTTAATTTTATTTATCCAAGAATTTTTATTACTTAAATATTTAACTTGTTCTTTTCCATCAACTTTTCCTCTCGGTTCATTATAGTCAAACATTTTTTGATTAAAATAATGTGCTCCAGTATCTCCACCAATAGAAAAATAATTTCATTTTCTAGTGGAATTAGAATAAATACTTGGACCATATAAATTTTGTGTTTTACTTAAATCTGTATCATTATTTCCTGTTCTATTAGGTGGATTAAAAGTTCCACCTCCAAATATTTGTTTATAAATAAAAGGTGCATTTTTAATTGCATCAGTTGATCAAACACTATCAATTGAATTATTTAATGTTTGATCTAAAATATTATTTCAATTTACATTTTTTAAATAATTTAATTGATGATAATTAGTTTGTAAAGTATTTAAAGAATTTACAATTCAATTATTGTAATGATTAACACTTCAATATATTGCTGCATCTATAATTTCCAATTGCGTGTGAAACTGAAATTTATTACTACTTGAACCAATCTTTAAATTTTGATTAAATGGATCCAGACTATTAGTATTTCAAATTTTATAAGTATTGCCCAAATTACCAAAATCACTACTAATTTGACTATTAGTAATGCTATCTGTGTTTTTAGAAATTTGATTATTTGAGTAGCTTTCTAATTGACTATTCAACTCTTGACTATAATTATTTTTATTCAAAAATACACTTGCACAAGTTGAGATTATTCCAACTCCTAATGCAAATATTCCGAATTTAATAAAATTTGATTTTATTTTAAATTTGTTTTTCATAATTTTTTAACCAAATTCAAAATAACAAATTATTAATTACAACTCTTTAATTATATTCAAATTTAATGATCATAAAAATATATTTATTTGCAAAGATTCAATACTTATTCAACACTTAAATTTAACACTTAATAATTCAATACTTATTAGTTGTAAATTATTGTTCTTTGGATTGTCTATTATTAATTTTTTATT
>CAMWTZ010000046.1 GCA_947177385.1 uncultured Mycoplasmataceae bacterium | reverse complement strand
AGTTGAACTATACAGAATTTATGAATAAAATAGTATTTTCTATATTTAATATTAAATTATAAATTTATTAGATATTTTATATTTATTTAATTCATAATATTTATTAATAATTGTCATTAATTTTGAAACATATTTTAATGATATTAATTAAACTTATATTTATATTATTTACTATTTAAGTACTCTAATAACAAATTATAAGCATTATTAACTTTTCTAAACATTTCTTCAGCATTAGTAGATTTATTTAAATCAGGATGATATTTTTTAGCTAATTTACGATATGCAGATTTAATTTCATCTAATGAAGCGTTTTTATTTAATTCAAGTGTTTTATAAGCATCATTTATTTCGTAATTATTTGAATCATCTATTAACTCTTCAAATTCACTTTGTGTCTTAATAAATGAATTGATGAAATTATTTTTTAATTCTTTTTGTACTTCTAAAAGAATATCTTTACTTCCATATATTAATAGAATAAATGGAAAATCTTGATTCATATATTCATTTTTAAAATATTGAGCACTACTAGAACTTGCACAATATTTTTTACTAATATTAGAAAGTATTTGAAAATTATGATCAATTCCTAATATTTCTTTTTTCATAATTATTAAATTAAATTTTTCATCATTACTTGAATTAGAATTTGAGAAATTTCTATAATTTTCACTATTTGAATAAGAAATTTTAAAATTTTGAAATTCATATTCATTATATATTTTTGAATCATAACCTCATGAATTTCATGAATATCTAGCATTATCAAGTAATTTATAATCATCAGATGTTAATAAACATACATATGAATCATCATTATCTAATAAATCATTTATTGTATTAATAGAAATTGGATTTTCATGATATTTATTTGAAAATTTTTCAAATAATTTTGAAAATTGATGTTTATTAAATATCTTGTTTTTTAAAATTATTAAATAATATTTATCCTTTTTATTATTTGAAATATTTACTAAAACACATACAAGAATAATAGCAATAATAATTACAAAAATCACTCCAACAATTATGCCTATCATATTTTTCCTTAATAATTTAAATAACTATTTAATAATACCTAAATAAAGCAATTAAATATTAATAAATTAACTTAAAGTGATACTTGATTCTAAGTAAATTCTTACTTTTTTAGTTGTGTTGCTTAGTGGGTTGCTGCTGAAGTAACGTACTTGTTGAGTTGTTGTGTTACCAGTTTTGTTGTAGACTTTTACACTTGCTACATCTGCTTCGATGTATGCTAATTCACCATTAGTTGATGCTGTGTAAGTTCAAGTAATTCCGTTATGAGCTTTAGTTTTGTTTGAACCAGATGTTGTTCATCCAGTGATTACATCTGTACTAGTTAGATCTTTGTCTAATTGGCCAGCTCCAGTTCCTGTGTTGCTAGAAACTGCTGCACTTGGTGCAGTTCAAGTTGCTCCGTCGGCAATTAGATTGTTGCTTCCGTCAACAATTACTCCCCCGAAGTTGTTCATTAAGTTTGCTAAGTTCGCTGCACTGACTGACGCACCTGAACCTGCGTTGTCATAAACTTGGTGACCAAAACTTAATGAGTTTCAGTTTTTCAAGTAGCTGTCGAACATGACTGTATCAAAGATTCCGTTTGTCAATGCTGCGTTACCACTAAATTCACCACTTAAAGCGACATCACTTCAGTTGCTTGCATTTGCTGGGAAGTAGCTACCAAAGTAGATGTTAGCTAATGTGTTTGCTGCGATTCCATTTGCGGCTGCACTTGTCGTGTTACCAGTTGGTACTCCGACTTGGCTAAAGTCGATTGTCCGGATTTGTGCATCATTAATGATTGAGCTTGTATTGTTTGTGTAAGCAGCTGTGTTGCTTGCTACGTTTCCTCAATTTGCAATTTGTCTCACTACTGGAGTGCTTGCGAAGTAGTCAGCGGCAAATTGTGTGTTAGATCCAATTACACCATTGATTGCTAGTTGGCTTGCTGGTGATTGAGTAACATCAATTCCTCCAACGTTTACTTTTGTGCTTGTTGGTAAAGTTAATTCAGTAATTGGCGATTGCGCAAAAGCGTTCGCGTTAATTGTTGTTAAGTTTGTTGCTGCGCTTAAGTCAACTTTTGTCAAACTTGCTGTGTTTGCCAAACAGTTAGTTGCCAACATTGTAATTGTGTTTGGCAATAACAATTGTCCGTCTGTTACACTTACATTATTATTGTCACTTACAATTTTCATTTCTTTGATGGCAGTGTATTGGAAACATGAATTTGTTTTTGAAGTTGAAACTGTTCCATTAGTAGCTACAGTATTTACTAAATAATTAACTCCTGCAAAACCTGATAGATCGATTGTTGTCAAGTTGTTACAATTTGAGAAGAAATTTGTTACTGATATTCCATCATTTGTTGTGTTAGTTGAAGCTAATTTAACTTTTGTTAAATTTGGCATGTAGCTGAAAAAACCTGAGTTGTTGAAAACTAAATTTTTGTTTGCTGGTAATAATAGTTTGCCAGATTGGCCAGATGCATTTTCACCAGTTGATGCAACTGTGTCGATTTCGGTAAAGCCATTTGCAGTGTTGAATGCACTATTTTCAAATGTAATTTTGCTTGCAGTTAAATTTGATAAATCAAGAGTATTAACGTTTGTATTTCTGAAAGAGCTATCTCCAATTTTTGTAATTGTGTTTGGCACTTTTACTTCTTCTACTTGTGTTCCATAGATGAAGTAATTTGGGATTGCTGTTAGTTTTGTACAATTGCTTAAATCAATAGTATTAGTTAAACCTGAGTCTTGGAAGGCTGCGTTTCCGATTGAAGTTAGGTTTGTAAGTTCGTTAAAGTTGAAGTTATTTAAGCTTGAACAACCTTTGAAAATATAGGCTGGAATTGCGGCGATTGATTTTGGGTAATTAACTGTTGTCAATGCTGTACAGTTTTCAAAAATGAATCCGGTAAAGTTTGTGATGTTTGTTGTTAATAATGTTTTATATTTTTATCTATTTTATTAATTGATTATTACTTGTTAGTCATCCAACAACAGAGTTACCACCTTGTTTAAGTTTAGCTTTTATTGAATTATCATTAGAATTAGAAAATATTTTTTTCATAATTTTAATATAACCAATGATCAATTAAAATTATCTTTAATTAAAATATACTACACCATTTGGACTATTTAAAATACCTCTAATAGAATTTGTTATCATTTTTTCCATTAAGCCATCTCAAAAATTATTATCACTATAAGTATATTTACTATCATCAATAGCACAAAATTAACTCAAATGGAAGATTGAATCTTTTTAAATACATTTGTTCCAATAAATTTTCAATTTGGATATATTAAAACATAACAATTATAAACAGTACCTGGAGATTGTGGATAATTATAATCTGGTTGCAATGAATTTTCAAAAACACTTGAACCAAATATAACATTTTAGATGTGTTAAAAAATATATTAGTATATTTGTCATTGGCTACGCAACTTTGCAAAATATGCTATATTGCTATCAGCAAATGCCTGACGTCCAATTGTATTTAAATAAATTGGCAATTTTATTTTTTCAAATTCACCTGTATTTTCAAAAGTTGATTCGTTAATGATTG
>CAMWTZ010000045.1 GCA_947177385.1 uncultured Mycoplasmataceae bacterium | reverse complement strand
CTATTATTCATCAAATTTTAGTTTTAATTGAAAAAATATATAAACAAAAAATTGATTTAAAAGAAATAAATTTAAATGACAAAAATATTTATGAAATGTTATCAAATAGATTGACATTAGGAATATTTCAATTTGAATCTATCGGGATGACAAATTTATTGTCGCGAGTTAAACCAAAATGCTTAGAAGATTTATCATTAGTTTCTGCAATTTATCGTCCTGGAGCATCTAGCAACATTGAGATGTATTTGAAAAATAGAAATTTAGGATATAACAAAATGTCTTCAGAATCTGAGATTAGTAAAATTTTAGATGAAACATATGGATTAATTATTTATCAAGAACAGATCATAAAATTAGTACAATTAATTGCTAATTTTGATGCAAATAAAGCAGATCAATTTCGTGTTGCAATTAGTAAGAAAAAAGAATCTGAAGTAATAAAATTTAAAAAAGATTTTATTGATTCTGCATGCCAAAACAATTATACTTTAGATGAAGCTAATAAATATTTTGACACAATGTTACAATTTGCAAGTTATGGATTTAATCATTCTCACTCAATTTCATATGCACTAATTAGTTATTGACTATCATATTTTAAATATTATTATCCATTAATTACTTATAGTGTTTTTCTTACATATTCTGAGATCGATCAAAAGAAAATAAATGAATTAGTTAATGAAGCAAAAAAATTTAATATTGAAATTTGTTTGCCAGATATTAATATTTCAACAACAAGCTTTTGTTTGCTGAACACAAAAATTTATTTTGCATTGACTGCTATAAATGGTATTGGTCATGATAAAGCTAAAAAAATTATTGAATTAAGAAAAAATCAACCTAATGGTCAATTTAAAGATGCTTTCACAACTATTGCAAAAATTAGTGGTGTGGGTATCAATTGTGCATTAATTAAAAAATTAATTAAATCAGGTGCTTTTGACTCTTTAAATAATAATCGTAATTTATTAATCGAATATTTAGATTTTTTAACAAATAACAAAAAAAATACTATCGATGAGAACGGTAATTTTGTCTTTGACTTACCAAATATTTTAATACCTCTTAATACAGACAATTATTATGAATATGAAGAAGAAGTTTTAGGCATTGGATTAACATTATCTAAAATAAACAAGTTATTTGAAAAATATAAAAATGAATATAATTTGGTTCATTTTCAAAATATCAAATTAATCCCAAATGAAATTAATTATGTATTAGTTTCTATTAAAAATGTTAAAGAATTAGAAACTAAAACTAAAACCACTTACAAAATAATTGAAGCAATAGAAAACAATACAAGCTATTTATTATATTTATTTAAAAATGAAACAAACAATCTTATAAATTTAACAATTGGTAATTTTTATATTTTAGAAATAAAAATAAGTAAACAAAAAAAATGTACAATTAATAAAATATTATTGGAGATTAAAAATGACTAGTAAAAAAGCATTAGTTATTGATGGGAATTCATTAATGTATCGAATGTTTTATGCTACTAAAAATTTATCAGATTATGCAATAATGCATAATATTATTCCAGTTAATGCAGTGAAGTTAATGCTTGAAACTTGTTTGAAATTACGTAATCAAAACTATGATTATTGTCTGGTAGCTTTTGATTATGGTAAGAAGACATTTCGGCATGAACAATTTAAAAATTATAAAGATGGTCGACATCAAATGCCTACTGAACTAGTTAATCAAATTCCATTAATTAAGCAGTCGCTAGAAATGATTGGTTTTGTTCATGTTGCTTTACAAGATTATGAAGCTGATGATTTGATTGGAACATTTTGTAATTTGATGTCAAAAAATGAAATTCACGTTGATGTATATAGTTCTGATAAGGATATGTTGCAACTTGTCAATAAATATACTTATGTTCATTTAATTAAGAGTGGTTTAACTAATATTGTTATTAATACCGCTGATAATTTTGCAAATTTAAATAATGGATTATCACCATCACAAATTATTGATTACAAGGCAATTGTTGGTGATAAATCTGATAATATTTGTGGAATAAAAGGTGTAGGTGAGAAAACTGGAATAGAATTGTTGATTAAATATCAAACATTTGACAATATTTATGCAAATTTAGAATCATTATCTAAAAGTTTGCAAACCAAATTTTTAGATTCTAAAAAAGAAGCAGAGATGTTTAAAAAAATTATTGCTATTAATTGTAATGTTAATTTTGATCTTTTCAATGAAATTAATAATTTTAAAATCAATTCAATTGATATTGAATCTCTTAAAAAATTTCTATCTGAATATAAAATTAATAATTTAGAAAAATATCTAATTACTGAACAAACAAAATTATTTTAAAAGAAAGAACTAGTATGCCAGAATTACCAGAAGTTGAAACAGTTGTCAATTATTTAAAGAAACATTTAATTGGTCAAACAATAAATGAAATTAAATTTAAATTTCCAAATATTGTTAAGAATGTATCAGTTAATGAATTTATTAATAAATTAGTCGGTCAATCTTTTTTATCAATCAATAGAAAAGGGAAATATTTAATTTTTAATTTAACAAACAATATAACATTAGTTATCCATTTGAGAATGGAAGGGAAATTATTTGTCCAATCAACTAAAAATCCACCTAACTTTCCACAATTAATTGCTGAATTTATTTTAAATGACAGTAATGTATTGAGATATTACGATACAAGAAAATTTGGAACTTTTGATATTTGTTCTTCTAATGATTTAAGTTCAATAAAAGGTTTAAATAAATTAGCAATGGATGCAATTGAAGATTCGTTTACTCCTAAATATCTATTTTCAATTATTCAAAATTCTAATCAGGCAATTAAAACATTTTTATTAGATCAATCAAACGTTGCTGGTCTTGGTAATATTTATGTCAATGAAGTCTTATTTGAATCAAAAATTATCCCTACTCGTAAAACAAAAGATGTTACTTATAATGAATGCTGTGAGATTGTCAAATTTAGCAAGGAAATTTTATTAAATTCGATTAAACATAAAGGAAGTACAATTCATTCTTATAAATTTAGTGAATTTGATAGTGGTGGGTATCAAAAATACTTAAAAGTACACTCTCATAATGGAAAACCTTGTCCAAAATGTGGTTCAATTATTGAATTTATAAAAGTTAATGGTCGTGGAACATATTATTGTAAAAATTGCCAAAAATAAATCAAATTTTACAATTTAATATGTGGATAACCACCTTAAAGGCTCAATAAATATAATACTTTTTTCTTTCTTAATAATGTGGATAACTACTCTCTGATAAAATTCCAAAATAATTATAAAAATTTTTTATATTTTTTTTATTAAACTTGGATATGTAGCAAAGATGGGGAAGAATTTGATGCATTCAAAAGTATTGGAAAACAATGAACAAATTAGTATCTTTGGGGATGTTTTATTTCATATTAATCGTGATTTATTACTTCAACTTTATTTACCAATAATTGGTAACGATGCTCTTTATTTATATGATTATTTATGAAATATAAAACGTATTAATACTACAAGTGGAATGAATTCTTGTAGCAATGTACAAAAATTGCAAAAGTTATTGAATTGCAGCATAACAACATTACTAAACAATTTAAACAAATTATCAGCAATTAATTTAATCCAAATTTTTTCAAATGGTGCAAAATTAATTATTAAATTATTTCCACCTTTAGAATATAGTGAATTTATT
>CAMWTZ010000044.1 GCA_947177385.1 uncultured Mycoplasmataceae bacterium | reverse complement strand
ACATGTTTCTATTTATTCATTAGAAATTAAACAAAATGCAATTTTAAATAAAGAAAAATATAAAATTTCTAATGAAATTGAAGAAGATAAATTATCTCTTATAAAAGAGATGATGTTCGATTTAGGATATAAACGTTATGAAGTCTCAAATTGATCAATTGAAAACAATTATAGTTATCATAATTTAGCTTATTGAAAAACTGATGAATGAAAAGCTATAGGATTCGGATCACACGGCTTTGAAAATGAAACAATTTATCAAATTGGAGGTTCAATAAAAAAATTTTATGTTAATCAATTAGAAAAGTTGACATTAAAAGATTATTACTTCCAAATTTTAATGATGGGCCTTAGACTAGAATCTGGAATTAATTTAGACATAGAAAAAAATAAAAAAGCATATTTATTTTTTAAAGAAAAATTAAAAAATGTCTCTATTAAAAATAATTATTTAATGGCAAATAATATTGATTTATTAGATGATATACTTATAGATTTGATTTCTTAGATTGATTTAAATATGACGTTATCAATTTGCAACAATCATCAATTGTTAAATTGTCATTTTTTATAACAATTGCATCATCTGCAATTTTTAAAGCTCCAATTTTTCTATTGTAATCATTATAGTCACGTTGTTCAATAATTTTTTGTACTTTTTCTAATTCTGAAATATCTAAATTTTCATCTTTTAATCTACGTAACGCTCTAGTTCTCGAGTCAGCATCAATGAAGATTTTAAGATTTGCATTTGGTAAAACAACAGTTCCAATATCTCTTCCATCCATGATAATATTCTTATTTAAAGAAATTGTTTTTAAAATATTGTTGATTTTATTTCTTACATCAGGATAAATAGCAATTTCAGAAGCTATTTTTGCAATTGTTTCATTATAAATAAATTCTTTAGGGTTTAAATCATTTAATGATTTAATGATCACTTCATTATTTAAATCAAAATTTAGTTGAATTTCATTTAAATTAGAAATTCTTAAATTATCATTTTTATAATCAATTTTATTTAGAAAAAAATAATAAGCGATTATTCTATAAAATGCACCTGTGTTAATGTGGATAAAATTAGGTAAATAATCTATAAGTTTCTTTGCAATACTTGATTTTCCTGATCCAGCAGGTCCGTCAATAGCAATTCATATCTGGTTAGTCATAATAATATAATAATATAATAATATTTATTGAAAGGTGATTTTAATGTCAACCAGAGCAACAGTTAATCCTAATGATTGTATATCATGCAATACTTGTTCTTCTGTTTGTCCAGTTGATGCAATTGAAGTGCGAGATGAAGGATATGCATATGCAAATGATAATTGTATTTCATGCGGAGCATGTTGTTTAGTTTGTCCAACTCAATGTATTACTATTGAATCAATTAAAGAATGATATAAAATCGCCAAAGAGCATAATTTAAAATCGATTCCTATAAAGGAATCTGATGATAAGGACTAATGATGAATAAACAAATACCAATCATAGAATTATGCAATGTTAATTTTTCATATACTCCAGAAGTAAAAATTCTTAAAGATGTTAATTTTGAAATTTTTGAAAACGAATATGTTTGCATAATTGGACATAATGGATCAGGAAAATCAACAATTTCAAAGGTTTTATCTGGATTATTAAAACCACAAATTGGTTGTGTCAAATTATTTGGTAAAGAAATTGATTATACAAATGTTAGGGAACTTCATAGTAGTATAGGTGTGGTTTTTCAAAATCCTGATAATCAGTTCGTTGGATTGACTGTTGAAGATGATATCGCTTTCGGTTTAGAGAATCGTAAATTTCCAAGTGAATTAATGTCAAATGTAATTAAAACATCAGCAAAATCTTTGGGGATTGATCATTTATTAGAAAAAAATTCAACAGATTTATCAGGTGGTCAAAAGCAAAAAGTTGCAATTGCAGGGATTCTTGCAATTAATCCTAAAATAATAATTTTTGATGAATCAACATCAATGTTAGATCCTTCAAGCAAAAATGAAATAAAACAATTAATGTTGGACTTGAAAAATGAAATTAAAAAAACAGTTATTAGTATCACTCATGATATGGAAGAAGTAATCAATGCTGATAAAGTAATTTTTTTAGACAAAGGAAAAATTTCATTTATTGGTAAGCCAAAAGACTTATTTTTAAAAAATGATAATTTGATTAATTTACATTTAGATTATCCTTTTATTTTGAAGTTAAGCTATCAATTAAAAAAAGATGGATTAAATATAGTGCCTACAATTAGTGAAAAGGAATTCTTTGACCAATGAAAGAAAAAGTAATTAATACTGATTTAGATAAAAATCAAGCAATAAAGGTTGAACATCTTTTTGCTATTTATAATGAAAATAATGAAAATCAAGTTGTTAGTCTTTGCGATAATAATTTAGTTCTTGAAAAAAATAAAATTCATTTTATCATTGGTAATTCTGGTTGTGGCAAATCGACTTTAGTAAATCATTTTAATGGTTTATTAAAAGCAAAATATGGGAATGTTTATGTTCAAAATAAATTTAAAGTTGGAAATGATTATTACATTGATAAATTATTTATTGCATCAATAGATCATAAAACCATTCCTAATTTTAATTTAGAGATTTCAAATAATATGGTTATCTGTGCATTTAATAATAGATGTCCTAAGCATATTGTTGAAATTTTGTTTAAAGCATATTACAAATTAAAAGCAATAAAAATTAAATTTTTAGCAAATTTTTCAAAAGATAATTTTTTTCTTTATTTGAATACTTTTGATGACTCTATAAATATACTAAATATAAAAGATAAAATCGATTATAAAAATATTGAAAAAAATCTTTCTAATGAAACTCTTATTAAGAGATATTTTTTTAAAAAAAGATGGTTATCAAGAAAAAAAATCAAAAGAATTAAAAATTTGAAAAAAACAGTTGGAATTGTTTTTCAATTTCCTGAATATCAATTATTTAAAGATACAGTTTTAAATGATGTAATGTTTGGCCCTATTAATTTAGGAATGCCAAAAGAAGAAGCTAGAGAAAAATCAATTAAATATTTAAAAATGCTTCGTATAAATGAACAATTATTTAATAATAGTCCTTTTAGTTTATCAGGTGGGCAAAAACGGAGAGTGGCAATTTCAGGAATATTAGCATTTGATCCCGAAATTTTAGTTTTTGATGAGCCAACTGCTGGTTTAGATCCTGCTGGCGAAAAAGAAATTCTTAACATAATTGAACAAGCAAAAAAATTTGGTAAAACAATTATTGTAATTAGTCATAATATGGATCATGTTTTAGAAATTGCAGATAATGTAGTTTTAATGAATGAAGGAGAAATTATTAAGACAGGATCACCATATGAAATTTTTACGGATAATAAATTATTAGATGAATTACAAATAAATCCACCAATGATAATTTCAACAATAAATAAAATGGTTAAAATTGATAAAAAATTTTCCGAAATTTTTACATATCAACCAAGAGATATAGCATCTTTAAGTCATGCAATATCAAAAGTAGTTAAAATATAATAGTATTGATTTATGTATATTGGTTTTACTAAAAAAAATTCAGTTATTCATAATTTAAATCCAAGTTTAAAATTTATTGCATTTGTTGTAATGATTGTAATGATTTTTTTACCACTTGGTTTTTTTTCACAATCTATTATTTTAGTTTTTATATTAGTCTGTCTATTATACCCATCTGACGCTGCCGACGATCTTACGCGTGTAGATAACGGTGGTCGCAGTATCATTAAAAAAAAGGGGGGGGGGGGGGGGGGGGGGGGGGGG
>CAMWTZ010000043.1 GCA_947177385.1 uncultured Mycoplasmataceae bacterium | reverse complement strand
TAATATCTGAATCTAATTTACCAATATGATTTATTGCGTCTTTAATAATATCTATTCTTTTAGCATTATCTTGTTCAATCATTCAATATTGATAAATATTATTTTCAAGGAAATGTTCTTTTCTAATTTCTAATAATGAATCTTTTAATTTTGTTATAGTTATTTCAATATTAAAATCAGATTTACTATCATTTGAAAAATTTGAATATTGAATTAGTGCTTGTTCAAGATGCTGAGCAATACCAATATAATCAACTACTAAACCATATTCTTTTTTATTTTTATTGTCACTATATGTTCTATTGACTCGAGCAACTGTTTGCATTAAATTGTGAAATTTAATTACTTTAAAAATATAAATTGTATCTAAATCTGGAACATCATATCCTGTTAATAATTTATCAACAACAACTAGAATTTTTATTTTAGAATCTGGATTTTTAAATTCACCTGTTATTTCATATTCATTGATATTTCTTGTTATTTCTAATATTTCCTCACTATCTTTATTGCTATTAGAAATTATTAATTTTATTTTTTCCTTAAATTCAGGATTTTGACTAATCATTTCTTTGTATATTTTTACTGCGACTTGTCTATTAAATGCGACAAACATAGCTTTTCCATGTAAGATATTTTTTCGTTGATTATAGTCAAATCAAAATTTTGTAACAATTGTATTTATTGTTTTAGGATCACTATAACTTTTATAAAAATTATTTAATTGTGTTCTTATTTTAGCTTTTTGAGATTGAGAAATAAATCTCATTTCATTTTCAGTTTCATTTTGATATATTTCATCAAGTTCTTTTATTTTTTGAGCATCTTCTTTTAATGTTCTTTGAATAGTATTTTTTTGATATTTTATTGGAACTACCGCTGCATCAATTTCTGCTTGTTCCATTGTATATTTATCAATTATGTCCCCAAAAATTTCTTTAGTTTTATCATCCTTTATCAATGGTGTGCCAGTAAACCCAATAAATTTAGCATTTGGAAAGGCTTCTCTTAAAAAATATGCATATCCTTTTTTAATAATAAAATTAGATTTTTCATCATCATATATTTCATCAATTTCAATATTATTATGACTTCTATGAGCTTCGTCAGCAATAACAATAATATTTTCTTTCTTAGATAATACATTTGTTTTTTCGAAGAATTTTTGAATAGTTGTCATATAAATACCTGGATTGTTATCTTTTGACAATACATCAATCAATTCATCTCTTGAATTTATTTGTTTTGCTTCTAAATTTAAAAATTTATTAGCTGATTTAAAAGTAGTAAATAATTGATTATCTAAACTATTGCGATCTGTAACAAAAACTATTTTATATTTATTGGATGTTTCCATTTGCATAATTTGTTTAGCTAAAAATAACATAGTTATTGTTTTTCCGGATCCTTGTGTATGCCAAACAAAACCACACTTATTTCCATTTTTTTGTTTCAATGATGCAAAACATTTTTCGCAACAAACAAATTGATGATATCTAGGAACAAATTTTGTGTTTCTAGAATTTTTATTTGCATAATGAATATAATTTTTAATTATTTTTAAAAATGTTTCTTTTTTAAATAAACCTTTTATATCATTTTCAAAAACAAAATTATTAGAACTATTATTTTCCAAAGGATTTCTTCAATTAAATACCCTGTTATTTTGTAAATCAACAATTTGAGTATTATATGAATTTGTAACAACAGATATAATATTTCATCAAAATAATTCATATTTACGAGAAACATAATTATTCAATTGTTTTGCTGCATCAATTAATCCATCATTCGATTCAATTGTTTTAATCTCAAAAATAGAAAGTGGTAAACCATTAATATAAATTATTATGTCAGGTATGAAACGAGAAAGATTATTATCTAAAATATTCAATTGTCTACAATAATTGAATTTATTATTATCTATATTTTTATAATCAATTAAATTAACAGTAATGGTTCTACCTTGGTTAATATTAGGTATTTTTATATAAATTCCAGATTTTAATAAATCTAATACTTGACTATTACCTTCATACTTACCAATTTCATTGTTAACAAAATTCAAATTTTTAATTTCTTTAATTGCTTGAATTATGTATTCTTCTTCAAGATTATTATTAATTCTTTTTAATGATGATTCCAAAATATCAAGATTTATAATATCTTGTAAATTTTCATTATTGAATGGTTCAATTTTAGAATATCCAATTTCTTCTAATGTTTCAGAGATATTGTTTTCTATTTCTTCTTCGCTAATTTTTAATATATCTTGATAAGTATTCATAAATAAATTTATAGTAATTTAATTATATAAATAAAGAAATATATTTTTTATTTTCAATATAGTTAAAAATCTATAAATTAAAACACATATTCTTTTCAATTTATATTTTCTAATATTTGAAACTAAAAATCTATTATTATTTTTAATTATTTGAATCATTTTATTTACAATTAAAATTATCAATGAAGATTTTTTATAAGAACATTAATAAAATAATAATTTTTGTAACTAATAATTTCAAATTTTAATTTAAACAATTGAAATAATTTTAGTAAAGGAAATATTTTATGGGATCAAGCGGAATTCATAGTTTAGGGATGATATTAATTCAAGTATTTCAAAAAGTACCAGGTTTTATGTCAATATACAATGATAAACCATTATTATCATCATTGTAATTAATATCTGGTATTATTGCAATAATATTTTTTGTTATAGGAATTGGTTTTGTATTAGTAGGATTAACAAAATTTGCATTCAAAAAAATAGAGAACCAAAGAAATGATGTTAAATATTCTAAAAAATGTAAAGATTACTTAATAGGTGAATTTACTGGTGGAGCATCATTTATAGTGATACCTGCAACGTTGTTAATTATAGGAAGTATATTTGGTGTTGTATCTTAAAAAGATATAATCACAATTTTGAGAATAAAAAATATAATAAAATCTAAATATTCTAACTTAATGAGTTAGATTTTTAGTATAGAAACAATATACAAATTTGATTAAATATTATTTTTTAGCTATATAGTGTAAGTAAATACAAATAATAGTTGGTATGCTAACAAGAAAACATATATTAGAAATAAAATCTTGTGATCAAAGTAATATAAACAAAATGTCTGCTACATTTTTGAATTATCTTGAAAATGACTATTTAGAATTTAAGAAAAATTGAATAAAAAATAATAATGAATTCAAAAAATATAAAAAAGAATTAAATAAAAAATGTATTCATTTTACACCAGAAAAAGTTTTAATAAAATCACCAATAACAATCCTAGATTCGCCTTGGGGTATAGGAAAAACATATTTCCTAGAAAATACATGCAAACTAGTAGCTAATGATGAAATTGAAACAAAAGAAATAAAATCTATCATAATAATAGATGCATTAAAATTCTCAATTTGTAATAGTATACCAAATGAATTTATAGAAGAATTAATGTTGAAATTTTCATGAAAAAATAAAATATATAGAATAATAAAGAAATCTTTATTTGTAATATTTAATATTTATTTTTTACCTAGAATTAATCAAAAATATAACTTGTTATTATCAAGATTATTGTATAAAAAACCAACACATGAAAAAGCAATAAAAATATTAAATAAAACTTTTTCAAAACCAACATTATTAATAATAGATAATATTGAAAGAATGAATGAAAAATCTTGAGAGATTATTAGAACAATTCAAAAGTTAACAATTCTTGATAATTTTATATTTTTACTTCCAATCAATAAAGTTGTCTTAAATAAAAATTTTGAAGAAAAAAACAGTGAATGAATAATTGAAAAATTTATCAATCTTCCTTATTACGAATTTAGACAAAATTTTTCAGGAATATTAAAAAAATATGGAATGAATAAAGAGCAAAGTGAATTTATAAACGAATATTTGAATATACCTGTAGATAACAAAACTAAAAAAATTCTAACACTAAGACAATTAGAAACAAATTTAGAAACTATAAATGTTGAAAAAATTAAAAATAGAGGTGATATATGTTGTTTAAGAGAAATAAGTTTATTTTGAAAAAATGATATAAAAATAAATGAAATATTAAGAAATAAAATTTATAACTTTATAAGTTCTATAAATGAATTATCATCATTAATTGACAAAACAAAATTAAAAATTAAAAATAATTTATATTCTCGAGATATATATAAAGGT
>CAMWTZ010000042.1 GCA_947177385.1 uncultured Mycoplasmataceae bacterium | reverse complement strand
CTTGTATTCATTTAACAACACTTTGATCACTAATATTTAAGGATGATTCACAAGCAATAGCAATAAATCCATTATCTATAGCAATAATAAGATGATTTTCTAAAATCTCTGATACTATATTTTCCAATTTATCCATTTTTTCTTTATCTAACATTGAATAAACATATTCAAATTTAGAATTAAGTTTGATTTCATTATTGTTAATTGGACAATAAAAAGTATCAAATTTTGAACTAGTAGGAACACAATCGATATATTCTACAGGAACAGAGTATCCAGATTCATAAACATTTATAATTTTTTTAATATATTTATAAGTAGTTCCCATCATTATTGATTTATTAATGTCTGTATTGTTAATTTTTTTATTACTAATTAATTCATTAAAACATTCACTATCCAATTTAATAATTGGCAATTGTAAAACATCTTGCCAGATATAATATGGACAATAATCATAATAATTATTTGTTTTAGAATTGTTAATAATTGTTTTTTGATTTTCAGATAAAAAAATAGGTGTATTAAATAAATATTTGATTGATAAATATGTATTGTATGTATACAATTCACTTGTTTGCCACAATTTATCTAAGAAATCTTGATAATCCAATGAATCATTTTTTATAAATTCATCTGCAATATTTTGACAATTATAAAAGATTTTTTTAAATGATTCTTGTTCTAAATCAAAATTGTTGTAGCAAAAATTAGACATTTTTCACAAATAATTTTCTTTTGGAATACATTTATTATTTAATAAAAAGTCATTTACAAAATTTTCTTGTTTACTTGGTGTAAAAATCATTCTAAATTGAACTGGATTATTATATTTTCATCCACATATTTTATTAAAGTATGGATTTTCAAGTTGATTATATTTATTTGATTTGTTAATTGGTTCAAAATTTAAATTTGTACATGATTGCATAAATGCAAAATTTGTGATATTTTCATTGTAAATATCAATGTATGGATGTTTATAATATGCAGTTATTGTCTTGTAATAAACTTGAGTTTCTCCATCTGAATAATAATATTTTGGAATAGTTATTGAACCACTATATTCTTTTATTGTTTTTTCTCTAATTTGTTTAGATGCATTTATAACAATAACACGATCATTTCATATACTTCATTGTGTATTATATGGATTGTAATTTTTATTATATGTTAATGGGTTGTCACTAGGAATCCAATTATTCATTGAATCCACCAATTCTTTAGTAATGGGACCCATTTGTTTATATGAAAGTAATTCATACATTTGTTCTATTCAACTTCGATAATCAATTAAATTAATTCAATCTTTTTTTGCATTTAATAAATTATTTAAGGATAAATCTATTTCATTTTTAAAATGCTTTTTTATTTCATGCATTTCTTTGTATTTTTTTAAATTTCAATAAAAAGGGATTATTAAAATGAAACTGATTATTAAACCAAAGCAAACTCAAAAATATAAGAAACTCCTATGATTCATTGAATAATTTAATTTTGAATTTTCATATTCTTCTGATCTTTGTTGTAGTAATTTATACTCTTTGTTTTTATAACAAAATTCAAAGGCTTTTTCTTTTAATTTTTCTATTTTCGGTTCAATATTTTCATCTCAATAACTTTTCATATTTTGATTTTTTTTATTTAGTTAAAAATTAACATTTATATCTGAACGTTTTTCGATATCTGTAACATATAAAGGAATTCCTTGATAATCAGAATTAGCTAAAATAACATTATTTGGTCATTGATAAATTTCCGCATTAAATCTTGTTACCAAAGAATTATATAATCTTCTACTAGCAGCAATTTCGCGTTCAATCATTATTAGTTCTGTATTAAATGTTCTAATTGATTCACTTGCATCAAGATTTGGATAATTTTCAAATTGTACTGCTAATGCACTATTAACTTTATTTAGAATTTGTGTTTTTTCATCTAAAGTCATTCCAGAACGATAAGCTGCTATTTTTGTAAAAATTTCTTTATCTAAATTAATATGACCTTTAACAGAAGCTAATAATTTTGTTAAAGTATCATATCTTTTTTCTAATTGGATATCAATATTTGATGCTGACTCATTTATTTTCATTTCTAAATTTTTGAAATAGTTCTTAGTTGTAATGACCTTAATCAAAAGTAATCCTAATGTTAGAACTACTAAAATTATTCATAAAACTTTACTTAAAGTAGAAGCAGTTACTTTTTCAAAATTATTATCAATTACTGGTGTGTATTTTTCAGATTGTTTACCATTATTATTTGAATATAGCATTGAATCATCTCCTATTATTTCTATATTATATCCATTTATATATGGATATAATATTACAAAATGTTAAGCATTATTCATATAAATTAAATTAATTCTTTTAATTCTTCATCATTTATTTTTTCTAAATCAGACACATCAAAAACATAAATAAGATCCTTTAATCCTTTAGGTTTATTTATCTTACTGTCTCTTATCTTTTTATAATCCATTAGATAAAAATGATAGTCATTAATATCTATTGAATTATTATCAATAATTTGTTGATCTAGAGTTTGATAAGTTTCTTTTTTGATTTTTAAAAGTGAATTATTTAGACCAATCTTTTCATCAATCGCATCATATATATCAAGAATATTTTTATGACTTGATAATACTTTATTTAAATATTTTGTTTTTACAACAATAATATGTATATTTTTATCAATAGATGATGTAAGCATTTGTGAATCATTAATTTTAATTTCATTTGAACGAACAGATGTAGTTTTTACTTCAATAATACTCTTTTCAAAGAAAAAATCATATAATTCATTGTCTTTATTTCTTAAATTATTTTGAATATCATATCCAAGTTCTGCAAATTTTAAAATTAGTAAAGCTTCTCCAATATCTCCCTTTAAGTTTTCTATTTCTAAATTTGTATTATTTTTCAATTTTCAGAAATTTATTATTCTAATTAAAGGATTATCATTATTAGGGTTTTTATCAAATTCTTTTTTTACATTAAATAAAAACTGAATTAGTGAATCTTTTAAATCTAAATCATTTGAAAAATTAATTTCTATTTTTTCATATATTCCTTCATAATCATTTAATTCAACAGTATCCAAGAAATTAAATGAATCTATTTTATTTATCATTTTTTTATCTTTTTCTTGTACTAGTCCCTTTTTAAAAAAAATGATGCAAATATTTTCATTTTCATCTTTTGATGATATTAAAAAATCATTATTTTTTCACATTATTAGTAGCTCCTAAATTAGAATTTTTTTCTAATTGTTCTATTTTTTTATATACTTCAGATACATCAATTTTGTATCCATTATTTTCAAACAATATATTATTAAATTTCTCAGCTTCTTTCAAATTATTAACAATATTTTCTTTTGTAATTAAATTCATATATTTATATCTATTATTTTTTATCCGATATCCGAATCATCTACATCTTTGTAATAAAACATCACAATTAACATCATTATTTGAACAATATAAAAACAATTCTGTTAACAGGTTTTCATATGTTATTCCACGAGATAACATTACTCCACCTATCACTATTGATAGTTTTTGATTATTAATATTTTCAATTAAATTTAATTCATCTTTTTGATCACTATTTAAAATGAAAATTTGCTTCTCTAATTTTTGGTTAATAATTCATTTTGTAATTTTATTAATCTCATTTTGATCATTTATCTTATATTTATTTTTTATAAATTTTTCAAAGGAACTTCTATACATACCTTTAAAATTTACAATCTGTTCATAAATTATATTTTTGCATTTTTCATGCTCATTTTTTTCATCAGAACAATAAATCAATAGAGTACTTTTTTCATTACTATTTTCTTTAAAATAACAATATGATTGATATATTCAAACGAAAAAAGAAAAAAGAATTAATTTATCTAATTCATTCAGATTTATGTCTAACATCGAGTGATTACATAAATAAAAATTATCTAAATTATTAAAGAAAGAAATTCCAGTGTATTCATCTGGAGATTTTAAAGTATAAATAGAAGAAACTTGATTAGTTGTTTTTGTTGTCATAATGTTTGCAAAAGGAGTAGCGGTTACTAATAACATACCAACATTATTTAGTTCACCGTATATTTTATTTATTAAATCATATATTTTAGTTTGATTTTTATCTCTACTAGTATTTATTGATGCATAATCAGACTCATCATCAATAATTAATATTTTCTTTTTATTTAATATATGAATATTGTTACACAAATATTCATATGTGTTTTCTAGATTATTTTTTTCTTTTAATAACATCAATAAATTATTTGAGTATTAATC
>CAMWTZ010000041.1 GCA_947177385.1 uncultured Mycoplasmataceae bacterium | reverse complement strand
TCAAAAAGAGTTCCAATTTTCCAAAACACTGCCATCAAAGAAATGAAAATTGTAAGTGACAACAATAATGTAAGTGTAACAGACGGACAATTGTTATTGCCAAACACAATTACAATGTTGGCAACTAACTGTTTGGCAAACACAGCAAGTTTGACAAAAGTAGACTTAAGCGCAGCAACAAACTTAACAACAATTAACGCGAACGCTTTTGCACAATCGCCAATTACTGAATTAACTTTACCAACAAGCACAACAGTAAACATTGGAGGAGTGGATATTGTTCAATCACCAGCAAGCCAACTAGCAATCAACGGTGTAATTGGTAACAACACACAATTTGCCGCTGACTATTTTGCAAGCACTCCAGTAGTGCGAGCAATTGCAAATTGAGGAAACGTAGCAAGCAACACAGCTGCTTACACAAACAATACAAGCTCAATCATTAATGATGCACAAATCCGGACAATCGACTTTAGCCAAGTCGGAGTACCAACTGGTAACACGACAAGTGCAGCCGCAAATGGAATCGCAGCAAACACATTAGCTAACATCTACTTTGGTAGCTACTTCCCAGCAAATGCAAGCAACTGAAGTGATGTCGCTTTAAGTGGTGAATTTAGTGGTAACGCAGCATTGACAAACGGAATCTTTGATACAGTCATGTTCGACAGCTACTTGAAAAACTGAAACTCATTAAGTTTTGGTCACCAAGTTTATGACAACGCAGGTTCAGGTGCGTCAGTCAGTGCAGCGAACTTAGCAAACTTAATGAACAACTTCGGGGGAGTAATTGTTGACGGAAGCAACAATCTAATTGCCGACGGAGCAACTTGAACTGCACCAAGTGCAGCAGTTTCTAGCAACACAGGAACTGGAGCTGGCCAATTAGACAAAGATCTAACTAGTACAGATGTAATCACTGGATGAACAACATCTGGTTCAAACAAAACTAAAGCTCATAACGGAATTACTTGAACTTACACAGCTGGTGATTCAACTAATGGAACATTAGCATACATCGAAGCAGATGTAGCAAGTGTAAAAGTCTACAATTCAAGTGGTAACCAAGTACGTTACTTCAGCAGCAACCCACTAAGCAACACAACTAAAAAAGTAAGAATTTACTTAGAATCAAGTATCACTTTAAGTTAATTTATTAAAAATATAGTAATAAATTTTGAAAATAAAAATAGATACTCAAATATGAATATCTATTGTCATTAAAATAAAAAAATCCCTTTATATAAGGGATTAAATGAAATTAAATAAATTAATTTAAAACTGAAGAAACAATTAATAAAATTGCACAAATTAAGTTAACACCTGGAATCAATGCAATTAAAGAAATAAATTTTTCACGTTTTGTTGCGTCATTTGCTAAGAAAAAATATAGCAAAGGCCCTAAAATAGGGATTAATACAAGAATTGATAATATAATTTTTTTCATAGTTTAATTATATCAATTAATAAATCATTAAAATATTAAATTTTAATATTCAATAAGTTTAAAGCATTTTTTAAAACAATTTGTGTACAATAAACTAATGTTAATTTTTGATCAATAATTTTTTCATCAACTCGTAATTCTTCTAAATATGAATGTAATAATTTAGAAATTGCTAAAACATAATTAACCAATTTTTGAAAGTCTAAACTTTTGAATGCATAAATTATAGTTTGTTTATAAAATTGCAAAGTATTAATTAAATTACGTTCTATTTCAGTATTTAAACAATCATAATTTAAATTTTCTCTAAAAACAAAATTCATTTTCTCTAATAATTTATTAGCACGAATGTTTGAGTATTTGATGTAATAATAAGTATTATTTGAATCTTCTTTTATTGCTTCTTCAACATCTATTTCTAAATGGTTATTATTGCTAGCAGAAATCAAATTTCATTTTGCAATTTCTTTACCTAATAAATCAACTAAATCTGATAAAACAAGAGATTGGCCTGATCTTTTAGACATCTTAAATTCTTTTCCATTTTTAGTTAATTTAACCATTTGGATGAATAGAAATTTATATTTATTGTCAATATCATCATGGCCTAATGCTTTTAAAACAGCTTTAACACGATTGGTATAACCATAATGGTCAGAACCTAAAACAATAACAGCCTGAGTGATATTTGGAAAACGTGTTAATTTATAATTATGATAATAAATATCTGGTAAAAAATATGTCATTGAACCATTGGACTTAATTAAAACACGATCTTTATCATCTAAATAATCAGTGCTTTTAAATCAAATAGCACCATCTTTTTTATAGATACTCTTGTCTAATTTATTTAAAATATTTTCAATCTTTTTCGGTTCATCATGTGTAGCTTGTTCACTAAAATATTCATCAATATTAATATCTAATTTAGCTAAATCTTCTTTAATTTGATCCAACAAAATATTTCGAGCAAATCAACGAATTTCAGATCTCGCACTTTCATCTTCAATTAAAAATTCATTATTAATTTTTAAATTAAGAAATTTATCACCAAATTTTTCTTTTAATTTGTTGGCAACAAAAACTATTTCATCACCATGATAGCTATCTTCTGGTAATTCAATAGAAACTCCATAATTTTGTAAATAACGTACTAAAACTGATGATGCCAGAATGTTCATTTGATTACCAGCATCATTTACTACATAATCACGAATAACATCATAACCAACTTTATCATAAAGACGAGATGCAACTTCTCCAAACATTGCATTTCTTCCATGACCAATATGTAAATATCCTGTTGGATTAGCAGAAACATATTCAATAGAAGCTATCTCATTTTTTCTTGGAAATTTTGGAAATTCATTTTTTTCCCGATTTATTTCTGAAAATAAATTTTGGAAAGTCGATGACTTCAATGTTATATTAATAAATCCAGGTTTAACAACTTCGATTTTTTCAAAAATAGATGAATCTATTTTTTCAACTATCATATTAGCTAAATCAATTGGATTTTTTTGTTTAAATGCATCTTCTTTTTTAAGAAGCATTGCAACATTGGTATTGAAATCACCAAATTTTAAAAATTTTGATTGATCAATATTATATTCAATTAATGGAAATTTATTTTCTTTTAAACTAGAATTAATAAATTTCTTTATTTCATCAATAATCATAATTTATATAGATTTCTTTCTTAAATCTGTGCCAATTAATTCAATTACATTTGTTTCAACTAAATTTTCAATTGTATTTATAAATTTATCTAGTTGAATACTATCTTTATTGGTTCTCTTATAGTTTAATTTTAACTTTTCTAAATTGAAATTACTAATAAAATAAACAGGTAATTTGTTAATTAATCTATGTTGGAATATTGGTAATAGCATATCTATATGAATATAATTACTAAATTTCTCAATTCCTAGTTCATCAATAATTAAAATATCTGAATTTAACATTTTTTGAAAATATTCTTCATAATATTGTTCACGTTCATTTCATGTATTAGCCTTTTTAAAAGTTCGTGAAATTTTTGACATATCAACAAATGAAATAGATAAATTAGCCAAAGCTAATTCGTTAGCAAACAATATCATGATATATGTTTTTCCAATATTAAAATTACCATGTAAATAGAAACTATAATATTTTTTACTTTGTAATTGCTGACAAAGCAAATTGATTAATGGTTTTTGAAAAGTGTATATTTGTTTTTTATCTTTCAAAAATTTAACATTATTATCATTTGTTGTTGAAAATGAAATAATTTTATGATCATAATCACGAATTAAATAATTTAATAAATAACTTCAAGTTTTTTTATTAGCAGATATTTTTTTACAAGGAACATATTGAATTTTTAAATGACCATTTTTATCACGATAAAATTCTTCATGCATATTACTTTCATTGATGCAATATGAATTCAATGAATTATTACAATCAATTAAATTTTTACTGATGTCAATAATTTTTAGATAATTTTGAATAATTTCATCATCACTAAAGTTTAATTCAGTTAAGAATTTATTGTTTTTACGAATTAAATTAAAGTCTAATTTTTCTTTATTCATTATTTTTGCCTAAATTATTTGCAATTTCATCAAATGATATAAAAGTGGTATCTACTTCACTTTTATCTTTTAAAGTTTGAATTTTAGAATTAAAAAGAGAAGTTGGAATCTTCATATTTTGACTTACATATCGCAAATATAAGATTACATTATTAATATCATCAAAACCTAAATTATTAATTGTTGAACATAATTTATAAATATAATTTGGCTCGATTCGACCTGAATTTTTATAAATAGAATAATCGCAAACTACATTTATAAAAGATTCTGGCAAATCTAAATTAGATTTGATTGATTTAATCATATGACTAATGTTTGGAGCTAAACTAGATTTTGTTAAAAGCAATAAATAATTATGAGTATTAAATTTTTTATAATCTTCGATTATTAGTTTACAATCATCAATATTTTTGTTGATATCAAATATTGCATAATTACGATGTAATGAAATATTCTTAGTAAATTCAAAATTGTCTTTAATTTGATTAATTGAATTTACTAATAACTCAGCGTCTAACTCACATAGATCATTTTGACAAATAGATGATTTATAAATTACATCATATAAATTATTTTCATTTAATAAATTATAAAAATAATTTTCAAGAATAATATTTTTGCACTCATCTGAAATTTTAATTCGTTTGTTGAACATAACAATTAATTTTGATGTTATTTTATTTCAATCAAAATGAATATTATTGTTAGAATGAATGGAATCTATTTTTTCAAAAACATCTAATGAAGAATCTAACAATAAATAGTCGTTTGGAATAACTTCATGATTGTAATAATAT
>CAMWTZ010000040.1 GCA_947177385.1 uncultured Mycoplasmataceae bacterium | reverse complement strand
GGAATTGCGGCGATTGATTTTGGGTAATTAACTGATGTCAATGCTGTACAGTTTTTAAAAATGAATCCGGTAAAGTTTTGAAAGTTACTTTTAATTTTTCTGTAAATGATTGATCAGTTGGATCAAAGTTTGTTAGATCAACTTCTTGTAATTTTGTCATGCTTTGGAAGTTGTTACCAACAAAAGTAATGCTTATGTTTTTGATATTTGATAAAACTATTTCACCAAGTGCGGGTGTTAGAACTTTTTGAGAAGACAATTTTAGTAAATTTATGAATACTATACAATAATAATTGGATATCGTGCCAATGGACCAGAATTCATTGCATCTTTCAATCCATATAATAAAATAACATTTCAAATAGTCATTGCAACTATTTTATAATTCATTTATTTTTTGTATAAAAGGTGCTATAATCTTTACGTTATTATTATTTTATATTTATCGTGATACACACGGATTAGTTGTAATACTTAAAAATTAGAGAAAGGAAAAAAATGCCTACAATTGCACAATTAATTAGACGTGGTCGCAGCAATAAAGTCAAAAAATCAAAATCACCTGCATTGTTGACAAGCTATGATTCATTAACTAAAAAAATTCATGATAACCCATCACCATTTAAACGTGGTGTATGTACTCGGGTTGGTACAATGACTCCAAAAAAACCAAACTCAGCTCTTCGTAAATATGCTAAAGTTCGTTTAACAAATAATGATGAAGTATTAGCATATATTCCTGGTGAAGGACACAACTTGCAAGAACACTCAGTTGTTTTAATTCGTGGTGGTCGTGTAAAAGACTTACCGGGTGTTCGTTACCATATTGTTCGTGGTGCTTTAGATACATCAGGTGTTGATAAACGTAATCAACAACGTTCAAAATATGGTGCAAAACGCGCTAAACAAGCTACTAAATAATTAGGAGGTAACAAAAATGAGAAAAGCAAAACCTGAAAAAAGAATCATTTTACCAGATCCTATTTATAATTCACGATTAGTTACTAAACTAATTAATTCATTAATGCTTGATGGTAAAAAAGGGTTAGCCCAAACAATTTTATACGGTGCATTTAATGATATTAAAGAAAAAACTGGTAAAGATCCACTTGAAGTATTCAATAAAGCATTAGAGAATATTATGCCTATTTTGGAACTTAAAGTTCGTCGTGTTGCAGGATCTAACTTTCAAGTTCCAACAGAAGTAACTCCTGCTCGTAAACAAACTTTAGGTTTACGTTGATTAACTCAATATTCTCGTCTTCGTCATGAAAAAACTATGCAAGAACGTCTTGCAAATGAAATTATTGATGCTTCTAATGGAATTGGTGCATCTGTTAAGAAAAAAGATGATACTCATAAAATGGCTGAAGCAAACAAAGCATTTGCTCACTTACGTTGATAATTTAGAAAAGGTAATTCATTTATGAAACGTTTATTTCCAATTGAAAAATATCGTAATTTCGGAATTATGGCCCACATTGATGCTGGGAAAACAACTACAAGTGAACGTATCTTGTTCCATACAGGTGTCAATCATAAAATTGGTGAAACTCATGATGGTGAATCAACAATGGATTGAATGATTCAAGAAAAAGAACGTGGAATTACAATTACATCTGCTGCTACTTATGCTCAATGAAAAGGTCATGAACTTAATCTTATTGACACACCAGGACATGTTGACTTTACAGTTGAAGTTGAACGTTCATTACGTGTATTAGATGGTGCTGTAACTGTTCTTGATGGACAAAATGGTGTTGAACCTCAAACAGAAACTGTTTGACGTCAAGCAACAAAATATAATGTACCTCGTATTGTATTTATTAATAAAATGGATAAAACAGGTGCTGACTTTGAATATTCAGTACAAACTATTATTAATCGGCTTGGTGTAAAAGCAACTCCTATCCAATATCCAATTGGTGCTGAATCTAATTTTATTGGTAATATTGATTTAATTGAAATGAAAGCTTATTACTATGATGGTAAAGAAGCTGAAGATTATGAAGTTAAAGAAATTCCAGAAGAATTAAAAGCAACAGCTGAACATTGACGTGCAAAAATGTTAGATGATGTTGTTACATTTGATGAATCGGTAATGGAAAAATATTTGAGTGGTGAAATGATTACTGAAGAAGAAATCAAATCTTGTATTCGAAAAGGTGTTATTTCAACTGAATTATATCCAGTATTGTGCGGTACAGCTTTTAAAAACAAAGGTGTTAAAAAATTACTAGATGCTGTTGTTGATTATTTACCATCACCATTAGATGTTCCACCAATTAAAGCTGAAAATGCCAAAGGAGAAATTATTAATGTTTCTCCAGATGATAATGCTCCTTTGTCTGCCCTTGCATTTAAAGTTGCAACAGATCCATTTATTGGTCGTTTAACTTATATTCGTATTTATTCTGGTGTTATGACTAAAGGTTCTTATGTTATTAACACTACTAAAGATAAAAAAGAACGTATTTCTCGTCTTGTTAAAATGAATTCAAATGCTCGTAATGAAATCGATGAAATAGGAGCTGGAGATATTTGTGCAGTTATTGGTTTAAAAGATACAACGACTGGTGACACTATTTGTTCTGAAGGTAATGATATTATTCTTGAACAAATGCAATTTGCTGAACCTGTTATTTCATTAGCAGTTGAACCTAAATCAAAAGGTGATCAAGAAAAAATGGGTATTGCTTTATCTAAATTAGCTGAAGAAGACCCAACATTTAAAACATATTCAAATGAAGAAACTGGTCAAACGATTATTGCAGGTATGGGTGAGTTACACTTAGACATTCTTGTTGATCGTTTACGTCGTGAATTTAATGTAAATGTTAATGTGGGTGCACCGCAAGTAAGTTACCGTGAAACATTTACAATTGAAGGTGAATCAGAAGGTAAATATATTAAACAATCTGGTGGACGTGGACAATATGGACATGTCAAAATTAAATTTGAACCAAATCACGATAAAGGTTTTGAATTTGTTGATGCAGTAGTTGGTGGAAAAATCCCTAAAGAATATATTAAAGAAGTTGAAAATGGATTGAAAGATGCAATGAATTCTGGTCCATTGGCGGGATATCCAATTATTGATGTTAAGGCAACATTATTTGATGGTTCTTACCATGATGTTGACTCATCTGGTATGGCTTATAAAATTGCCGCTTCAATGTCTTTAAAAGATGCTGCAAAACGTTGTGGTCTTGTATTATTGGAACCTATTATGTCAGTTGATATAACAGTTCCAGACGAATATTTTGGTGATACAATGGGAGATATTTCTAGTCGTCGTGGTTCTATTGAAGGTACAGAACAACGTGGAACAGCTCAAACTATTAAAGCAAAAGTTCCATTGTCAGAAATGTTTGGATATGCAACTGATTTACGTTCATTTACACAAGGACGTGGTCAATATGTTATGCAATTTAGCCACTATGCACAAGCTCCAAAATCAGTTACTGAACAAGTTGTAAGTGATAGAGCAAAGAAATAAAAAAATATATATTTTAATTTGTTATAATTTATTGCAAATGTGTTTTTAAAATATTTTGCAATAAAGCATTCATATTTTTTAAAAAGGAAGTAATTTAATATGTCAAAAGAAAAATTTGATCGTAGTAAACCACACGTTAACATTGGTACAATCGGACACGTTGACCACGGTAAAACTACATTAACTGCTGCAATTTGTACAGTTTTAGCTAAAAAAGGTCAAGCACAAGCAATGGATTATGCATCTATTGATAGTGCTCCTGAAGAAAAAGAACGTGGTATTACTATTAATACTGCTCACGTTGAATATGAAACAGGAAAACGTCACTATGCTCACGTTGACTGTCCAGGTCACGCTGACTATGTAAAAAACATGATTACAGGTGCTGCTCAAATGGATGGCGCTGTTCTTGTAATTGCTGCAACTGATGGTCCTATGGCTCAAACACGTGAACATATTCTTCTTGCTCGTCAAGTTGGTGTTCCTAAAATGGTTGTTTTCTTAAACAAATGTGATATGATGTCTGATGCAGAAATGCAAGATTTAGTTGAAATGGAAGTTCGTGATTTATTAACTTCTTATGGATTTGATGGAGATAACACTCCAGTTATCCGTGGTTCAGCTTTACAAGCATTAAATGGCGTTGCAGAATATGAAGCGAAAATTGATGAATTAATGGATGCTATTGATAGCTACATTCCTGAACCAGAACGTGAAATTGACAAACCATTCTTATTAGCAATTGAAGACGTATTTACAATTTCTGGTCGTGGTACTGTTGTTACAGGTCGTGTTGAACGTGGACAACTTAAATTAAATGATGAAGTTGAAATTGTTGGTTTAAAACCTACTCAAAAAACTGTTGTTACTGGAATTGAAATGTTCAGAAAACAATTAGATTATGCACAAGCTGGTGATAATGCTGGTATCTTATTACGTGGTACAAAAAAAGAAGAAGTACAACGTGGTCAAGTATTATGTAAACCAGGTTCAATTACACCTCATACAAACTTTACTGCTGAAGTTTATATTCTTAAAAAAGAAGAAGGTGGCCGTCACACTCCAATTTTCAATGGTTACCGCCCTCAATTCTATTTCCGTACTACTGATGTGACAGGTGCTATCCAATTAGCTCAAGGTACAGAAATGATTATGCCTGGTGATAATACTAAAATTACTGTTGAATTAATTGCTCCAGTTGCAATTGAAAAAGGTACTAAATTCTCTATCCGTGAAGGTGGTAGAACTGTTGGTGCTGGTACAGTAACAGAAATTATTAAATAATTAAAATTTATTTAGAAAAAACCTATGTATTTGTAACATAGGTTTTTTTATTGTAATCTTGATTTAATTATTCCATATTAAATTTAGTTTTATCTTTCAAATTTCATTTAGAGATAGAATAATGTTTTAAAGTATATATGTTGTTTATTTAAAGTGACCAGAAATACCTACATACTGAG
>CAMWTZ010000039.1 GCA_947177385.1 uncultured Mycoplasmataceae bacterium | reverse complement strand
AAATTTTTACTTTATTATTTCTAAAAATGAAATATCCTCAATAAATGACAAAAAAAAAATAAAAATTAAAAAATAATTATTTTCTCGTTCTATATATAAAGGTTATGTGAAAACTAATTTTTACATACTATTATTTGAAATTGATAAAAAGATATTGGAAGAATTTGAATATCTAAATAAAAAGGATATAACTTTAATTGATAATATTCTTCAAATAGAGAAAAATAAAAATTTCTTTATCGCTCTAATAAATAGTATAAATGACATAGAAAATAAAGCAAATTTGATATTAAAGAAATATATAAATGAAAATAATGAAAAAGAAAAAATAATTGATGAATTATCAGAAGAAAATCTTAGATTATCTAATTTAATAGATAATATAAAAGATGGAAAATCATTTGAAATTAGTAATTTGTTATCAAATTATCAAGATACTAAAAATAAGAATGATAATGAAATAACACTTCTAAATAATCAAATATATAATAATAATAAAAAAATATATATTTTAGAAAGTTCAAAAAATTATAAAGCAATAATTGATGATATTAATTTTTCATTAGATGAAATAATATGTTATTTAGATCAAATAATTCAAAATGATGATTATCAAGAAATAATCTCTTCGCTTGATAGAGACAGATGAATTCCAAATTCTACAATAAATCAACTTAATAATTATGATTTGCTTATAAAAAATATCATTAATAAGAAATAATATAATTATTATTCAATTAAAAATTTAAATTCTTTTTCTTTTTCAAGTTTATTTTCTTTATTTTCTAATGAATTAGAAATTTTATTAATAACTTTCTTTTCAATTTTAAAGTTTTCAATTTTCTTTTTTAATGCACTCATATGAGTTTCAGAAACAATTCTAATTGATTCTTTAATTTTGGTACCTGAATCAATAATTTTTTGTGCATGATCATTAATATTCTCACATTGTTTATTAATTTTGTCAAATTGTTTTTCTAATAAGTCATTTTTAAAATCGTTAAATTCTTTAATAATTTCTTCTTTTGTTCTAAACTCAATATCTTTGCGATGCATATCTTTATTTTTAATAATCATTGTTCGATACAAACCAACGATGGCACTAAACATAGTAGGTCTAATTAAATAAATATTAGGATAATTTTTAGAACGTCTAATTTGAAATATGTCTTCTCGTTCTAATTCAGTTACTAAAATTGCAGTATCTGCACTAAATTTGATCCGATCGTTCTCTAATTTCTTTAAATGATCTTCATTCCTCTTTTTATTCTCACTAGAATTCATTTCAGTTTTCATTTCAAAAATTGCATTACCGATTAAATGTTGTGATAATCAATTTTTGTCATCACATTTACCAGTAATATTTTCATCATAAATGGTTAATTGAAAATCAGGTTTTGTTCCATCCTTTGCAATAGTTGTTTTTTCAAATAATGTATCTTCAATTTGATCAAACTTTTCATTGTATTCACGATAACAATACTGTTCTAATTCCTCACCAATTAACTTAATCGTTTTAGAATCATGTTCACGTTTTAATTCATTAATTTGAGACTTTAATGAGTCATATTCTTTATCATATTCAAGTTTTAGTGAATTTAGTTTTTCCTCATGATTCTTTTTAACATTTAGCAAATCTAAATATTCTTCACTATTTTTGAAACTTAATATTGCATTATCAATTTCAATTCCTTTGTTTTTAACTAAAGAATCTTTTTCAAGTTCGATTTGTTTTAATTTATTTTTTAAATCATTTATTTCATTATTACTTGTTTCTATTTTAGAATTATATTTATTTTCAATTTCTTTAGTATTTTTAGAAATTGCACTTTCAATTTCCAATTTTTTATTTTTATTAATTAATTCAAGTTGAGATTTTGCATCACATAAATCTTTATATTCATTTGAATCTTTAAATTTTAAAATTGCTTGATTAATTTTTGATTCATACTCTAATTTTTGCAATTCTTCTTTTTGTTTCAATTTATCAATTTCTTTAATTAATAATTCTTTTTCACCAAGAAGTGCTTTAAAAGAGTTACTGTTTTTATATTCATCTAAAATAACATTTTTGTATTTTTGATCAATTTCATTTTTTATATACGTATCTAAACTTGATAAATTACTTAAATCAATATAATCTCCAAATTCAACATCTTCTGTGTCAATAATTATTCTCTTAGATTCATTATCATAATGTGCACTAATTTTTTTAGACATAAATCCCCCTAAAATAAATTAGAAAATAAGATTAATTCGTTAATTGTTTTTGCAGTTATGGTATAAATATAAAAAAATCGGAATAATCCGATTCAAGTTTTAAATAATAATGGCAAGGGTAGTAGGAATCGAACCCACACAGCAGATTTTGGAGATCTACGTTCTACCATTAAACAATACCCTTAGATGGCAGGGGTAACAGGACTCGAACCCATAACAGGCGGTTTTGAAGACCGCAGTTCTACCATTGAACTATACCCCTAATAGACTATTATCAATTATATAAAATTTTAGATTAGTCTTAAAACTAAATTTTAATATCTTCATATGGATAAGATAAAACTCGATTAGTAGATTTAGATCTAAACATTGTGAACACAGTCGCTGTTCCAAGTTGCCCAATAATCATAATAATTGACAACAGTATCATAATTAAATATGCATTAACATCATTTTTGAATAATAATGACGAAAGACCGGAAGACAAACCTACAGTACCATATGCAGAAGAGAATTCAAAAATAACATCTGTAATTGTAATTGAATTACTTGGATCTAAATTTAATGCTAATGGATAAGAAATAAATGCAAATAAAAAAATTGCAATAGCACTAAAAAGAACAATCATTGAAGAACGGACTACTGTTTTGTTTGGAATAGTTTTTTTAAATATTTTTGTTTCATTAAAACCACGCATATATGAAATGACTGTCATAAATATTATTGCTAATGATGTTGTTCTAATGCCGCCACCTGTAGAACTTGGTGAGCAACCAATAAACATTAAAATATTAATCACTCATCGAGATACAAAAGATATTGATCCTTGACTAATTGTTGCCGCTCCATTACTACGAGATGCAATGACATTATAAAAAAGTGATGAAAATAAATTTCACTGATATAAAGTGTTATTACTATTTGTACTTGCTCCAAAATACAACATTTGCAAAGTTTCATTGGAATTCATATGGTATAAAATTCCATCTTTTTTCAATCCATATTCAAATCCAACTAATAAAACTAATCCAAAAACAAAAACTAAAAAATATGTTATTGTTGTAACTTTTGTAAAAAGAGAAAATCTAAATTTTTCACAATGATAACGATATTTAAAATAATTAATTAAATCATAAATAACTGGATATCCAATTCCACCAATAATAATTTGGATAGTTGATATATATAAAAATATTGTTCATATACCATTTCTGAAACATCCATATGATGAAGCCCCAATAATATCAAATCCAGCATTATTCATAGTTGAAATTGACTGAAATATACCTGTTCATATTGATAATCCAGCATTATGATAGAATGGGTTTATAATTGTTGAATCAACATATCAAATACCTGGTTGAAGGTTTGATAAACTACTTATTTGTTCCGGCGATAAATTAATAGGACTATTAGCTGTTATTGACGCTGCATCAATCTGGTTATATGATGGAACTAATGCAAACATAAGAATATAAATAATAGCAAAAATTAATTCTGAACTAAAAATAAAAATCAATGAAACTTTAATAGTCTTGCTAGATAATCCTAATTTAGAATTTCCACGTTCAGAGTCAATCATTAAAACTCTACCAAAACCCATAGAGCGATTTTCTGATAATGGTATTTTATGAATTTTCTTATATATAAAACTATTGAAAATTAAATTTCAACCCATTCAATATAATGTAAATAATCCAAGTCCACCAACTTGAATTAAAACAATAATAACAAATTGTCCAAAAATGTTATATGTTCCCAAAACATTTACATTTGCAAGTCCAGTGTCTGTAAATGCAGAAATTGATATAAACAAAGAATCTAAAAAATTATAACTTCTTTCTGTTCCAGAACCATCAATTGCAAAACCTGGTTTTACTAATGATATTGGTAAAGAAAGAAAAATAATTCCTAATAAAATTGCATAGACATAAAACATTAATAATTTACGTGCTAATGTTTGACCAATGAAGATGTTATAAAGAATTTTCTTTAATTTTGTTATTTTAGATTTATCATTTTTCATAAAATAAACTATTATAAATATTAATTTATATATATTAACATTTTCAAAGAGAAATTAATAAAAAATGAAAACAAAAGATATTTGTATTATTGGTGTTGATGATTTCACTTATAAATTAGCTAAAGAACTTCTTAAAGCTGGAAAAAATGTTGTTTTGATTGATAATGATGAAAATAAAGTGAATAATCTATCAAGTGAATTTCAATATGTTTATAAAGCAGATGCAACTAACAAGATGTCTTTGATTGAATTAAATGTTGGTGAATTTGCACAAGTGATTATTGGAGTTAGTACAATGGAAGACTCTATTTTGATTGTTTCAAATTTAAAAGATTTAAAAATTAAAAATATTGTTGCAAAAGTTCGAAATGAAGTCCAAAAACAAGTTTTAACTATTTTAACAGATGAAAAAGTAAAAATTATTTGACCAGATGAAGTTATTGCAGAAATGACAGCATTTCGTTTAATTCATGAAATTAATGTTGATTTATCATTAATGAATGATGAAATTTCAATTGTACGTATTCCTTTAAAAAATCCTAAATTATTTCAAATAGAAATTAAAGAATTTGAATTGAAATCTAAATATTTCACAAATATTATTATGATTGATCGTGGTAAGGAATTAATTTTCCCAGTTCGCTCTACAACAAAACTATTAAATGGAGATATTCTTACAATAGCTTGTAAAAGTAATACTGTTGATAAAATTACTAGTTTGTTTACAAAAGTTTAATTTTTTATTTCTTTGATATACAATATAGCAAATATAAAAA
>CAMWTZ010000038.1 GCA_947177385.1 uncultured Mycoplasmataceae bacterium | reverse complement strand
ACAGTGCTCCTCTCCAGACCTGACTATCAATATTTTAAAATTATTAGTTTCTTCTAAGCAAACGAATGAATTTATAAAAAACAAAAAGGAAAATTATAAAATTCAAAATAACACTTCTTATAAAATTGAAAGTAAAATTAACAATATTGATTGTTCCATTTCATTATTTTATTTAAAAGAATATTTAAATGCACACTATTACTACATTTGAAAAATAGAACCAAATAAAAATCAAAAGTTGAATTTAAATGATTTAGACACAATTATAGAAATTCCCATCGAAGTAAAAAATATAAATTTATGAAATTATCTAAAATAGAAAGGAAAATATGACGAAAATAACAAAAGAAATAAAAATTAAAACTAATTGTGCAGGTTATATGTGAAATAATGCATTGTATGCAGCTCTTATCGGACAAAGCATAAATAGTGTATTAGGTTTAATTAATCAAATTATTTATCAAAACAATCCTAATCCACTATATAACAGAAATAATGTTTATAGTAATAATGCTTCTAAATTATTTATTCGCGCTCAAGGCGCTCCTTACACTAGTACTATGTCAATTGGCAATCCATATTTATAATGCAAAAAATAAATTCAATTCAAAAATCTACTTTGATATCTGGAGCTAGTACTAAAAATAATTTATGAAGTAAAATTGCATTCTCTTCAGTTTTAATAAATACATCAATAGGTCTTGTTACAAATGTTTTAAATATTTTAAATTCAACTAAGCAAAAACCTCTTTATGAAGAAGAAATAAGTGCAAAATTATATACAAATTTAAATGATAATTTAAATATTAAATTTTTTTAAAAATTTATAAATTTTTCTTAATTGTAAAAAATTATTAATTTTATAAATAAAAATTTTTAAATTTAATTTATTTGATAGTGCCCAATCATGGGCAAAACATAAACAAATGTATAACATTTTGTAAAAATCTAAGTTATCAACTTGTAATTTTAAAATAATTTTATTTATTAAAAAATTATTTAATTTTGTTTCACGAACAAAGTTTACTATATCTCATAATGGATGATTTATTCGTGATCACTCATAATCAATAAAGATTATTTTATTGTGGTTAAAAATCATATTTTGCAAATTTAAATCATTATGACTTAAAACTCATTTTTTATCATCTAAAATATTTAGACATTTTGAATATATGTTTAAATATTTTTTTGATATTTTTTTATTTTTTAAAACATCTGTATAGTTATGTTTTAAAATTTGTTCATTGTATTTAATACTATGAAGATAATCAATTTCTGTTAAAAGTAAATTAATAAATTCTTCATCAATATTTTTTCTTAACAAAGTCTTACCGAAAATTCATTTTTTTATTGCATTGCCTCTTTCATCTAAATACAAAAAATATTTATTAAATCCAACTAAATTAATGATATTTTTTTCATTATTTCTATCTACTAAATCATTTTCTTTTGAAAAACGAACTTGAAAAAATTCATTATTTTTAGTTAATAATTTATAAGAAAAATTTGTATATCCAGAATGAATTTTTTGAATTTTTTTAATATCTTCCAATTTGAATTGTGGACAATGACTTAAAAAAAAATCAATTACATTTTTTTTATTAATACTCATATAATTATTAGGTATGATAACAAAAAAAGAAAATTTAATTATTTTTTTTGATTGCTATGACTCATATTTTAATGATATTAAAAAATATGATTGTTTTTTAGATAACTATGAAATCAAATATTGTTCATTTGAAAATCTAAAAAAAAATAAGAAAACTACAATTGAAACAATCATAAAAAAAGTTGATGAATCTATTAATTGTATTAAAAAAGAATTTATTGCCATCATTCATGGACAAATAGGAATATGAATTTATCATCATATTCAACAATTTAATCCAAAAATGATTTTTATAATTGGAACACCATTCCCACAATCTCTAATTAATCTGTATTTATCAGATCATCCTTGTTATAAATCTGATGAGCAAAGTTTTTTAAGACAACTCAAAAAAATGTCATACAGATTTAGAGAAAATACTAATATCATTTCTGAAAAACAATTATCAATAATTTATCAAGAATATTTTCAAAATTATGAATTTTATGAATCAATAAATACACAATTAAACGACTATATTTACTTACGTCATTATTGTAAGAATAAAATAAAAAATAATCATCATTTTATATTTGGACAAAATGATCAATTAATGAATATTAAAAAACAAATAAAATTATTAAAAAAACAAAATGCAAATTATTTAAGTATTGAAAATTGTGCTTATTTTGTTATGTTTGATCAAGCTAATATTTGTCTTGAATATATAAAAAAACATTTGAAAAAAATTAATTAAATTTCTTTCAAACTTCATCAATAAATCTATTAGGACTTTTGTTTTTATAACAAATTTCATAAAGTGATTTGAACATTGGACATTGCAATTGATACTTATTTATAAAACTATTTATTAATTCAATAGTTCGGTAACCTTCAACTGTTTTATTAGAAAAATCAAACTCAATATTAAATATTCCATTATTTTCAGCAATTGAAAGCCCAAATTGAAAATTTCTGCTCTCATCACTATTGCATGTTAGATAAATATCTCCTACACCAAAAAAATCTAAAATTCTTACTTGTGAATTATTAGTTATTTTTGAAATTAATAATTGGATTTCTTCTATTCCAATAACTAAAAATGCAGAGAGAGTATTAAAAGATTTTGTGTAATAATTTAGTAATCCTAATCCTACTGCTAATGCATTTTTAAATGATGATACAAGACTTGCAGTATATTCATCATTAAATGGTATTAACTTAAAGTAATTATTATTAAAAATATTTTGTAATAACTTATTTAAATTGTCATCATTACTAACAATATTAACAATAGTCTTTTCTTTTTTAATAATTTCAGTTGCAAAAGATGGACCTACTAATAAAGCATATGGTAATTGGATTCCATTAATTATAAAATTCTTAGATCACATTGTATTATTAATGGGATTAATCCCCTTTGCAGTATTAACAATAATTGTATTTTCTCTTAAAAATGGTTTTATTTCTTCAATTGTAGAATTAACTGCAATACTTGGAATACATAACAAAACAATATCAATATTTTGATTAAAAGAATCTTCATAATTTAAAAAACAATTTTTAGGTGGTAATAATTTGAAATTTTTATAACCTTCATGTTTACCACTCATAATTTTATTGATAGCATCTACGTTCTTTGTTTTTATATAGACATTATGACCATTTTCAATCAGAATTTGACTCATAGCCATTCCAAACATTCCTGAACCAATAATTAATATATTTTTTTTCATTATGCTTCTCCTTTAGTCTTTCAATAAAGAGTAATAGGAGTATTTTTTAATTCAAAAGATTCTCTAATTTGATTTTCTATATAACGAGCGTAACTAAAATGCAAATATTTACTATTATTGCAAAATAAAACAAATGTTGGAATTTGACTATTGACTTGAGTTACATATGAAATTTTTATTCGTGATCCTTTGAAAATAGGAGCTTGTTGTAACATTTGTGCTTTCAAAATAATATCGTTTAAGACTGAAGTACTAATCCTTTTATTTATTTCTAAATTAATCTTTTCAATAGTTTCAAAAATTGTATGTAAACGCTTTTTTTCTTTAGCACTAATAAAAACAATTGGAGATCAAGATAAATATTTAAAACGATTACGAATTAATTTAGTAAATTCATTCATTGTTGAATTATTTTTTTCAATTTCATCTCATTTATTAACAACAATAATTGTGGGAATATTTGCAGAATGTGCTAATCCACCAATTATTTCATCTTGTTCTGTAATTCCATTACTAGCATCTAAAACTAATAAAATGTACTTTGAATTTTTTATAGCCCTTTCAGCTCGTATAACAGAATACTTTTCAACATTAGTTTGAATTTTACCTTTACGGCGAATTCCGGCAGTATCGATAATTTGATAAATTTTAGAATTATATTTAAAAGTAAAATCAATGCTATCATGTGTACTTCCTGCAATATCACTAACAATAACACGTTCTTCATTTATCAAACTATTAAATAATGTTGATTTGCCAACATTAGGTTTACCAATAATGCAAAAAGAATAATCAACTTCAATATCTTTTTTTGCATATTTATCAACATCTTTGATTATTTCATCTAATAAATCACCAATTCCAATCCCATGAACAGATGAAATAAAAAATGGCTTCCCAAAACCTAAATTATAAAATTCATTAACCTTATCATATTCTAGTTTTGTTTCACTTTTATTAACACATAAAATAATTTTTTTATTTTTACAAAATTTCTTTAATGTTTTAGCTACAAAATAGTCGTTTTCATCAATACCATTTTTAGAAACTAAAAAAACTATTACTTGAGCTTCATCAATAGCAAAATTAACCTGAGAATTAATATTAGATTGAAAATTTGCATTAGAATTTTCTAATCCACCAGTATCGATCAATTCAAATGATCTAGTTAATCACTCTGTTTGATCATAAATTCGATCGCGTGTTACTCCTGGTTGATCATCAACGATTGATTTATTCTTTCCAATGATTCGATTAAATAAAGTTGATTTTCCAACATTTGGTTTACCAATAATTGCAACTGTTAGCACATTATTCCTTAAGCATAATAATTAAAATTATATATTAATAATGCACTAATACAATTAGTGTTTCCTTAGTTTTTCAATTTATTATACAATTCAAAATTTTGACATTTTGTAAAAATTAAATCATATAATTTTAAAGTTGTTTTTTTTCTTTTTGCAAAAAACGAACTTTGGCTATAATTACATTTTGTATAATGAATTTTTTGAATAAAAGATAATTCAATAATTTTTTGTTCTTCTTCATTAAGACAATTTATTGCTTGATTAACTAAAGAAACAAAATTATTCATTTCTTCAATTTCTTCATCCTTAAATTTAATACTTGTTTTTTCTAATAATTCTTTATTGTTAATTCGAAACTGATAGATGCCATACAGTTCAAATAAATTTTTAATAAATTTTAATTTTCCAAAATTAGTTTCATTAGAATTTAAACTAAACATATAACATTTTCCTATAACTATTTAAACTTAAAAATTATTAATTGAAATTTTGATTATTTCATTTAAATTAAAAAATATTAATACAAAAAAAATTACACTTTTTTTATCTATTTTTTCTATCTAGTCATTTTTCAAAAAATAAGTTGTTTTTTAACATTATTTAAATAATGAAAAAATGACAAATTGAAATGCAAAAACAAAAGATAATTTGGATATATTTTTAACTATATTATTTATAAGTTTTATTGTTATTGCT
>CAMWTZ010000037.1 GCA_947177385.1 uncultured Mycoplasmataceae bacterium | reverse complement strand
ATTTGATTTTTAAATTAATTCATTGTAAATTTTTTTCATTTTTGTAACAATATGTGAAAGACTACCTTTTGTTATTTTTTTATTACTAGGTAGTTTCTCATTCATTAATTCACAAATAGTTTGCATACTTGCTTCCTGATAATCAATCCTAACTAAACAATAAATTTTTTCACGTTCATTTAATGAATCAAAATAAATACTTGATTTTATTGCACTACAAATATTTATTTGTTGTATATTAGCTGCAGCAATTTTTTTTAAATTAGATACTTCTAAATTAATTAATCTTTGATAATTATTAACTAGATCATTTTCAATTTTGCGTTCTTCAATTCTAAACATCGAATTATTTGCACCTAAAATCTTTAAAACATCAGAAATTTCTTGATGTTTCTTAAAATAAACAACAAATTTATTTTTATAAATAATTGTTTTAGGTGATAATTGAAATAATTTAAATGATTTAATTATCATTTTTTGTTCTGCTAAACTAGAACATCGAAATTCTAAATGAGATGATTTTTCTGGATTACTAACACTACCTATTGCAAGAAACATCCCGGTTAAATACTTTGAATTTTTTTGCAAATTATTTGATAAATTTATTCTTTCTTCGAAAGGGTTTATCAAATTGATTTTGATCAGATAGTTACGTCTTTTCAATCGTAATGTTGTTTGTTTACTATAGAAAATTTCTGTTGTAAATGAATTTTGATCGCAATATTCTCGTAAAAAACGAATAACAGAAGGATAAATAGTGATTATTTCACACACATTTTTATCTAAATTAAATTCACCAATAGATTTTAAAATAGCATAAAAAACTATATCACTATATTTATTTTGAATAATTAATTTAGAAATTTCACTTTTAACTTCTTCACTAAATGTTTGCATATTAGTTTCAATTTTTATTATTAATGTAATCAATTGCCGATAAAGCAGCAATTGTCCCATCACCTACTGCTGTTGATATTTGTCTTATTCTTTTAGAAATAATGTCTCCAGCAGCAAATATTCCTGATATTTTCGTCTGACAATTATTATCAACTTCAATAAAATTTGTGTTTTTTGATAAGATTGATTCAGAATTAACAGTTGGACATACTGGTAAAAATCCAATAAAAATAAAAGCACCATGTACATTAATATTTTGTTCTTTACCAGTTAATTGGTCTCTAATAGTAAGTGATTCTAAGCAATCTTTGCCATTAAAACTTAAAGTATCAGTATTCATTAATATCTTAATATTTTTAATTTCTTTTAAGCGATTAATAGATAATTGATCACATTTGAATTGTGACTTATTAGAAATTAAGAAAATTTCGCTACCTATATCTGATAAATAAATCGATTCTTCCACCGCACTTAATCCACTACCTACAACAGCAATTGGCAATCCTTTATGGAATGAGCCATCACATATTGCACAATAACTAATTCCTTTATGGAAGAAATTTAATTCTCCAGGACAACCAATTTGACGATTTACCATTCCTGTAGCTAAAATTACTGCCTTAGTTTTTATAACTTTATTATTTTTTAATTCTACATAATGATAATCATTTGTTGTTACGATATTAACAACTTCATTAAAAATAAATTTTGATCCTAATTGTTGTGCTTGTGTAAACATTTTAAGACCTAAATCAGGGCCAGTAATATTTTCAAAACCAGGATAATTTTCAACAGTTGCTGTTGTTATTACTTTTCCACCAGGACTAGTTTTATCTAAAATAATTATTGATAAATTAGCACGACAACCATAAATTGCAGAAGTAAGACCTGCTGGTCCTGCCCCAACTATAGTGATATCTGACTCATAATCAAAATTTCTCATTTTCTTCCCTTTCTAATTATCGATTAGCAAAATAAATTATTTCAGAATCTTTACGAATATATTTTTGATCATTAATTTTAGGGTTCGTTGAAATTGTTTGTTTATTAAAAGTGTAAGTAATTTTGTCTTTTATAAATTTTCACAATTTAAATTGTCGTAATTTTGGTGATAGAAATTGATAATAAATAAAAGCGATTAAACCACCAATCAAAAATAAAGAATTTATTACATATGTTCCTGCAAAAGTGAAACTACTATTTCTAAGTGGTTCCATAATAAAACGAATAATTCCATAATCTATAAAATATAATGATGCTATTGTTCCAACTTTAAATCATTTTATTTCAGCAAATGCACCATAAATAATAGTAAAAGTAACAATATTTAAGAATGATTCATATAAAAACAATGGTTGAAAATATTGTTCACCATGAGAAACACCATTAACAATTAAACCAACAGCCGGTGTCATATGATTAAATACACCTGGCATTAAATTTTTTAATCACTCTAATTGTGATGCATCAATTGCTTGACCAAAAATTTCGCCATTAAAAAAGTTACCTCATCTTCCAATGGCTTGACCTATTAAAATTGTTGGAACAATTGCATCTGCAAATATAAGAATAGATGGTCTACGAATATAAACATTATTGTCTTGAACAACACGCAAGTGATATTTTGGTAACCTTAAAATCAATGGAAAATAAATTAATGCTGTAATGACACCAAAAATTACTCCACCTTGAATTGCTAATCCACCTTCACGAAAATTAAAAAATTGAGTAATACTAGCATCTCCAATAATTACTGATCATAATCGAGCGCCTAATAAAATCATTGGAATTGCAAAAAATATGTAATAAAAAGGAACTTCATAATTTAATTTGTAACGTTTGGCAGTTACAAACAAGAAAATCAAAATTGCAATGAAATATCCTAGAGCACTAAATATTCCATATCAATAAACGTCTAAACCAAAAAGTTTGAATGCTATTCTAAATAAATCATTATTTCCAATTAGTGTTGAAGAATCCATATTTTTTACTTTTTTTCTTTCTTTTTACTAATTTGTTGAATAAATTCTTCAGCTGAAAAATATCCTTGTTTTTTTAATTTTAAATCAGTTATTGCTGTCTCAATTAATTCAGAAATATTTCTACCTTGAGATACAGGAATACGATAATAAGGAATATCGACACCTAAAATATTATTGTAAGTTATTTTATTACCAAGTCTTTCAAATTGACATGAATATTTGTCAAGTTCATCCATATCTACCAATTCACAAATTACATTTATTCTTGAACTTTTTATTTGTTTATCAATTCCAAAAACATGTTGGAAATTTAAAACACCTAATCCTCGAATTTCAATAAAATTTTTAGTCAAATCATTAGGTTTACCAAAAATACGCTTTCCAATTCTAGTGATCATAATTGAATCATCACCTATAAAAATATGACCTTTTTTAATAAGTTCAACAACAACTTCTGATTTACCAATACCTGATCTTCCAGTAATTAAAGTCCCCATTCCAAAAACACTCACTAATGAACCGTGAGTTAACTCATAGGTTGCTAATTTTTCTTGAATTCAATTTCCAATAATTAAATTTAAAATTTGGAAATTATGTTGAGTTTCTACAATTGGAATTTTTGTGTCTTTTGATAAATCTACAATTAAATTAGTATATTTAAAATTTGGACCAATCAAAATTATAGGTGGTGTCATTTTCAAAATTACTTTAATTTTGTTTTTAATAGTTTCTTCATCAAATTTATCCAAATAAAGACTTTCTTTATTTCCAAAATATGTTATGGCAATTAAAGATTTATAAACAATTTCACCTGTTAATTCAAATGCACATCTAGATAAACTAGAACAAGTAATTTGAATTTTTTTAATTTGGTTTTCATTAGATAAAACTTTTAATTTAAATTTATTAATTAGCTCATCTACAAATAATGGATAATTAATTGACATTTTTATTCTTTTCTAAAACTAATTTGTAATCAATGATTTTTAAGTATTGATCATTTGCTATACGGAATGATTTATTATATTTTTTTGAATTTATAAAATTAATAATACCTATTATTTTATTTGTATTTGGACGAAAATAATTTTTACTTTCTAAAAATCGAAAAATCATTTTTTTTTGAAGATCTAAATCAATCTTTAAAAAAAATTTAACATCGAATAAAGATTCTTCTCATTTAGAAAATAAATTACTAATTATTTTTTCTTTTTTAGAATTTATTTTATTGTATTTGTAAGTTCTTCGTAATAACTCTCAAACTTCATTAAATGACATTGATTGAATTATTTTTCTAATTTGATTGCGTTCATAAATATCTTCAGAATTACTACTATCAATTGCATAATCTAATTTAAAATCCTTGCAATATCGTTCCAAAGTTGATTTACGATATCTTTTTAAAAATGGTCGATAAATTTCAATTCCTTTGTAATTTCCCTTTTCTCTAATACCATAAAATGTTTTTTGAGAATTTCGCTCAAAATCAAGATATGCAGTTTCCAAAAAATCATCCATATGATGAGCGACTAGTATTTTATTTAAATTATTTTCTTTGGCTATTTTTTCAAAAAAATCATATCTAATTAAACGAGCCTTGTTTTGAAAATTATTTTCGAAATCATATTCTTCATAAATTTTCGAAGTCACATCGAGAATTTCATATTTTATTTTGTATTTTTCACAAAGTTTAATTACGCAATCAACATCATATTGACAATCACTTCTTTTATTGTATTTAACAACACAAACAACTTTAATATGTCTACGAAACATATGTAATAATGCAATTGAATCTGGTCCACCGCTAATTGCAGCTAAATATGGTTTTTTATTAAAAATTGACATTATTATTTCCGTTATATAAAGAACATAGAATTAAAAAATCTAGATTGGCAAAATCAAGAATTATTTTATTAATATGAATAAACAATTTATTATAGATTTCTAATTCGTCTTTATTAAATTTAGATAAAACATAATCTTTTAAATTCATTTTTGATTTAATCTTTTCATTTAAAATACCAATTTTTAATCTCATTATTGATTCTGTTCCTAGTTTCTGAATAATATCTTTAATTCCATTATGTCCACCTGCAGAACTATTAGTTTTTAATTTGTATTTACCAATTTCTAGACTAATATCGTCATAGATAATAAGAACATTTTTTAAAGGGATTTTATAAAATTGAATAAATTTTTGAACAAAATCACCTGATAAATTCATATATGTCGTTGGTTTTGCCAAAATGATATTTTTATCATTTATTGTAAATTTTGCAATTTCAGCATTAAATTTTGATTCAAATTGAAAATCAGAAATGTCAAGTTTTTTCTTATTTGAAATATAAAAAAAATCAAGCATCATCATTCCAATTTGATGTCTTGTATTATTATAAGTTGAACCAGGGTTACCCAAACCTACTATTAAATAGTTTTCCACATTATTATCCAATTTGTAAACATTTTATTAACAATTTAATATCTTTATCTTATACACATATCCGCGCCCACTAGACTATGCATTATATAGTATGCCGT
>CAMWTZ010000036.1 GCA_947177385.1 uncultured Mycoplasmataceae bacterium | reverse complement strand
AAATTATATATATGAAGAAGAATATTTTTGAAAATAATATAAAAGATTTAACAACTCCTACACATTATACAATTAAATCTTCACTTGTAAAAATGATAAAAAATGATGCTAAAAAATATAATATTTCTGAAAGTAGAGTTGTAAATTTAATATTAGAAGAGTACTATAGTAAAAATAATATATAAAAAATAGCATAATTTATGCTTTATTTAATATAATAAATTTAGTGAGTTTGTATGAATAGTAATATAAAGATCATTCAAGGAAATTGTCTTGATGAGATAAGAAAAAGCAATGATGATACTTTTGATCATGTTATAACATCTCCTCCATACAACATGAATTTAAGAATTAGAAATGGCAAATATTGTTCTCGTCAAATAGTAAAAGAATTTTCAACAAAATATAATGGATTTGATGATAACTTGAGTATGGATGAATATTTTGAATTTCATAAAAATGTAATTCTTGAATTATTGCGTGTTTGTAAAAAATACATTTTTTATATTATTCAACCTGTAACTGGAAACAAACGAGCATTATACAAATTGATGGGCGAATTTAACGAATATATCAAAGATGTTATAATATGAGATAAAATTCACGGTCAACCTGCTATGGCTAGTGGAGTAATGAATAGTGTATATGAGTATATAATTATTTTTACAAAAAATAAAAATGATTCAATTAGTAGACAATTTAAAGAATGCTCATTTAATAGAGGGACTCTTAATAATATTTGAAGCATTAAAAGACAAAATAGTATTTCAAATTTACATTCAGCAACATTTCCTGAAGAGTTAATAAACAATATAATTTTAAAATTTACTAAGTCTAATGAATTAATTTTGGATCCATTTTCTGGCACAGGTACTACTGGAATTTGTTGTATTAAAAATAATAGAAAATACCTAGGTATTGAATTAATTAAAGAATATGTTGATATTTCAATTGAAAGAATAAAAAATTACACTAAATAATTTCTTTTTTGTAATTATACAATTCTGATATTTTTGATTTTTTTATTCTAAAAGTTGTTCCATGATCGTGTGTTTGGCCAATCTTTTTTCCACTATTGTATACACCAAGTCGAAAATCTATAGTTATGTCGCCATTAATTAATAATTTTCAAAAATTATCAATACTTGCAAATTTATAAATAATCATTTTTTTAAAAATTACAATTTCTTTATCCTTATCAATTTCACCTTCAACATAACAGGAATTTTTTATTTTTTTAAATTATTTATTAATTTTATTTATATCTCAAAAATATTCATCATTATCTACTATAAAATTATTTATTGAATTTTTTATTTTTAAAAATAATTTATTACAATTTTTTTCTAGTTTAAAACTATAACCGCTTCTATGTGAATTTCAAATTGAATATTTTATAGTTGAATTGAAAACTTTTAAAAATGATTTTTCATTATCTACTCCATATTTTTCTCTAATTGTCGAGTTTACAGATTCAAAACAATCTAACGAATATCCAAATAATGAAATTAATGATGATGATGATGATCTTTCATTCTTAGTTTTTATTTCAAAATTATCATAATCTGGTTTTCTATTATTATTTTCTTTGATGCCTATAAGATCTTCAAATATATTTCCTAATAACCCATCACTACTTTTATTTTGATCTCATTTGTATTTTATTTCTTTTCGCGATTTAATAATTTTAAATAGTTCAATCAATTCTTCTTCTGAATTTTTTGTATTAATCATTATTTCTAATTCATCATTAGTTAAATTTAATTTATTATTTAATCAAATTCTATTTTTCATAATTTTGTAAAATATATTTTTTAATTCTAAATAAGTTTATTTTACAAAATTATGTATTATAGAAAATAAAAAGATCATATCTAAATATGATCTTAAATTATTTATAATATGGCGCACCTAAAGGGATTCGAACCCCTGACCCTATGCTCCGAAGGCATATGCTCTATCCAACTGAGCTATAGGTGCAAACTATTTATAATTATATATTAATTGTTATAAATAGTTTTATTTACTCAATACTAAATTATTGTCAATAACTTTATTTTGTTTATTTTTATTATTTCATTTTTTATTTCTTTTTTTCTTTCCACTATTAGTTTTTGCTTTATTAATACTTGTATTTAAATTATTAGTATCTTTTAAATGTTCTTTAGTTTCATTAGTGGAAATATTATTTATATTATTAGCAATATTTTTAGAATTATTTATTTGTTTATTATTAAACTTTTTTTTATTTTTATCATTTTCTTTTAAATTAGTTATTTCCTTTGATTTATTTATCGAGTTATCTAGTCTAGTATTTATTTGTTGAGTTATTTTATTTTTATCAACAATTGTATTTGAATCAGAAATTACTCAGGATAATTTGTTAATTCAATCAAAATATGTGTATATTTCATTTTTAATTGACTCTTGATCCATTTCTGAAGAATGTAAAGCAATATTACAAATATTTTTAAAGTTATTTGCGCTATCAATAATATTTTTACCAAGAGATTTATTTACTTGTTGATTTTTTAAAATTTCAGAAATTTTTGTTGGATTTTTAATATTGAATTTTCTAATTAGTAAATTTTCAAAAATACATCTTAATATTCCTAATGCACCTCTCAAAGAATAATTAAAAATTAATCTTGCTTCATTATACATTTCTTTTAAATCGTTATCCATTTTATTGTATGGATTTGGCAAATCTATATTTTTATAATTATTATCTAGTGAATATTTTTTGCATTCAGAACAAACAAATATTGATTGTTTATTTTGGATTTTTAAATTTATTATGTCATGTTTAATAATTTTAAAATTACAATCATATTCATTAGATTTTTGTTTCATAATTAAATTTATTTTGTAATGCAAAGTAGCTTTATTACAAAATGAACAATATTGTTTTAATTTATACATTTAAAATCTTTCTTAATTATTATTGTTAATTATCATGTTATGAATAAAACCTTTTTTAATAAAAAAACACCAATTAACAGGTGTTTGTTTGTTAAAAATGGGGCGATTAACGGGGCTCGAACCCGTGAATACCTGAGTCACAGTCAGGCGTGTTAGCCAGCTTCACCATAACCGCCATAGAATAAATAAATTATACAAAAATATATCTTTAATTGTAAGAATTTTGTAGTTTGTATTTAATATTATTTATAACCATATTAGTTGGAAAAATGATTGCAGCTAAAATGATTGAATAAATTGGTGTTTTAAAGCATTCTTTAATTACTCTTGGAACTAAATAGAAAACAACTCCAAATCTAACAAGTGATGGTGGATTTATTCCATTATGTACTCATTTATAATATTCAATCGCTGATATTGGACCTAATAAAAATGAGAAAATCACCGATGTAATCATACATGTTGCACTAATTAATAAAAATGTTTGAATATGATCAATATGTTTATCATTGCTATTCTTATATTTTTTTAATTTGGCAAAAATTATTGATTCAATTACTAAAAAATAAATTATTAGTAATGATAATATTATTCATCGTAAAATTTGGTTTGTTTTTTTAATTATTTCAAATGTTGTATAAGATGTACTATTCATTAAATCTTGAAAAAAAGAATTGTTACTATCACTATAATAAAAAACGATAAAAACACTTGCAACAATAAATAATAAAACAATAATTTGATTAAAAAATAAAGTTCATTTAATTTGTTTAGTTTCTGTTTTTAAATATAAATAAGTACTTGCAATTATTCCAACAATTAATCCTAGTAAAGGTTCTTGAATGGCATAGAGTCAAAATCATACTCCACCACCAATTAGATAATTAATTGTGTCAATTATAAATCCCATACAAAACCCAATAATTGGTCCAAAATATCATCCAATAATATATGTTGGTAATCATGCAAAGCTAATTGAAATTCCAGTACTTATTTTTACAACAAAAAAATTATTCAAGATTATGCTAATACCAATTAAACAAGCTAGAATACTAATACAACTAATTGATGAAAAAACTTTTATAGGATAAAAAGGAAATAGAATTTTTAAGATTCAAAATTTCCATTTTTTCTTAGAATTTATAGAATCATTTTTTACTAGAATAGTTGTGATCCAAATCCCCCTGCAGTACTTAGTTCGCTTGTATCAATTTGACCATTTCTAATTTCATTTGCATATTGGTTTAATAATTCATTAATTCGATTAACGTCTTTTTTAGGATTATAAATTGATCCAATAACAACACAAACAAGTAATAAAACATAAATCCCAAATGAAATATATTCCAAAATTTGAAAAATTTGGATGAAGCTTTTTCATGTTTCTAAGTAACTTAAATTGCTATCTATAGTTTTTAATTGAGATAGGAATGAATCATATCTAAACAATAAGAATTGAGATTCTTGTGAAACTAAATTTATTACTAATAAAAATAAAGTATAAAACAACATTCAGCCCCAAGACAAGAAATATTTATTATTATCATTTTTTATATTTCTAATAATTGATCAACAAATAATACCAATAATACATCCTAATAAAATTTGTTGGAATGGAACAGGGCTAACAAAGCCAAACGCTTTTAAATCACCATTTTGATCCTGCAGTTGTAACTTTCCATTTTGACTTAATAAAATTGCATAATTTGCAATTGATAATATAAAGATAATTATGAATAAAATAAACGCTAAATATTTAATGATTGGAATTATTTTAGGTTTTGAATCATATATAAATACTTTACCTTTACGGATATTACGTTGCAAATAAATCATTGATTGATTTTGAATCAATTGATCAGCTACATCATGCATTGTAACACCACTTCGTCTGAGCAATTCTTCATCACTTAATTTTTGATTAAAGTGGTCATCATTAGATTGAAATGTTTCTTCACTACTTAATTGTTCATTATCATTGTTAGATGAATCAATATTAGAATTATTGTCTTTAGTATTATTTTTAAGTTCTAATTCTATTTGATCAAAGCTTTTACCTAATGTATTTAATATATAAACATTTAAATAATTAATAGTATCTTTGATATCTGTTAAATTTTGATATGAATTTTCATTATCATCAAATTTTAAATTTTTATTAGTAATTTGGTGATAAGCTTGAGTATAGTGACTAATATTTTTAGTATCTAAATCATAGTGTAATGTTATAAAATTAACAATTCCAATAACGTTAGTTAATATTTTTTGAAAATTTTCATCTTTATGTAATAAATCTATTGTTTGAGATGATAAAAAAATAATATCTATTTTCTTAGTAGCATCATCATAAATAGATTGAATTTCATCTGAAATCATTTTTGTCATTTTAATTCCTTATTAACTATAATTTTAATAAAAAATATTTCAAACTTTTATTTTTATCAATTAAACTTAATTTTATTTTTACATCTAATTGATAAAGATCATTAGAAATTTTATTCAAAAAATTTATATCTATATTTTGTAATAAAACAATATTTTTATTAACAATAAATTGATTCATTTGTAATATTTCAGAAATTTGTAATGGATTATAATTCATTAC
>CAMWTZ010000035.1 GCA_947177385.1 uncultured Mycoplasmataceae bacterium | reverse complement strand
TTTTGCATCTTATTAATTAAAAATTTTATAGATTCTAAATCCATTTTATTTTTCTTATCGATTGAAGAAATTGTACCAACTCCAACAAAATTTTGATATGACATTAAACTTATATCAATTTTTGATTTATATTTTGGTGATTTAACAATATTTTTTATTAGCCCATCATATAAACCATATGAACCATAAATTCTTTCATAAACAATAATCTTCTCAAATTTATTTAATAAATTTGATAATTCTTTTTTATTTAGATTATTAATTTTAATTGTTGATACAAGATTACAATTGATTTTATTTGAAATAAAATAATCGTAAATTACATTTGTATATGGACCATATGTAATTAAACATATTTTTGAATTATTTTTTATTAAATATTCAAACTTATTTATATCAATAGATAATTTATCTATTGATTCGATATTCATATACGGTTTTGTTGGATATCTTATAGCATCTATCCCAATATTTTGATTATTATAAGAATAATCAATTAAATGATTTAATTGATTAAAATTCCTAGGGGCATAAATATTAATATTTGGTAAACAGTTTAAATATCCTACATCAAAAATACCATGATGACTATCGCCTTCATGTGGGGCAATATCAGATCTATCTATTAATAGTGTCAGATGAATTTTAAATCTAATACAATCATGAATAATTTGGTCATATGCACGTTGTAAAAACGTAGAATAAAAAATAGCAAATATTTTTTTATTATTCAATGAATATCCTGATGCTAAACTCAAAGCATGTCCTTCGCATATTCCAGTATCAATGTAATTTTTGTTTTTTAATAAATCAGAAAAACCAGTTCCAAAATTCATTGCTGGATTTATAATAAATAGATTTTTGTTTTTTTCTAATTTATTTTGTAAATTTTGATATGCACAGTCACCAAATCGCTTACTTGAAGTAATTGCTGGAGAATGAAATTCACCAACAGTATCAATCTCTGCTAATTTATGACCTTTACCTTTAGTTGTTTTAATATGAATCAAAATTGGACCATTTTTAGATAAATCTTTAGCTTTATCAATATATTTTGTCAATTGATCAATATCATGTCCGTTAATTGGACCAATATATTGAATTGATAAATTAGTAAAAAAATTATTTATTGAATCAATATCCTTAAGATGCAATGATAATGCACCTTTAGCTTTTGAAATACTCATTTCATTGTCATTTAAAATAAGAATTGTCTTTTTTAATTGTTTTTCACCAAGATAATTTAATGCTTCAAACATTAATCCATTATTTAATGAAGAATCCCCAATTATACAAACATTATAATTATCATCATTGTGTAATCCACATAAAACACTTAACGAATTTCCACTATGACCAGGAGAATAGTGATCATATTTATTATTAGACAATTGCATCAATCCACCAAATGTATTTTCTGTTCTCATATTTTCTAATTCAAAAATACGATTAGTTAAAATCTTATGAGTATAAATTTGATGACCAGTATCATAAATTACTCTATCTTTTAAAAAATTAAATTTTAAAAATAAAGAAATTGTAAGCTCTACAATACCTAAATTACTTGATAAATGTATTTCTTTCTTTTCAGATAATGAAATCAAAAAATGTCTAATATCGTTTGATAACTCAATTAACTCTAACTTAGACATTTTTTTTAATTTATTAATAGTAATTTTCTTTAAATCAATCATTATTATAAGAAAGTATTTAACAATAATATTAATTCATTAAAATTATTCGGAAAATATTTTTGCAAAAAATTACGAACATTTTTAAATACATTTAAATACAATGTTGTATTTTGTTCTGTATATTTTTTTGATTTAAAAGAAAAGAAAATGAAATGTTTAATTTTATTATGATTACTATTATTAATCATAAATAAAATTACAATATCTAAAACTAATTCATAAAATAATTGAATCGGAATATTATAAGCTAATAATTCATGTAAACAATATGTGTAAGAAAAAATATTATTAGTTGAGTTTTTTAATGAAGCAAACCATTCATTATCAATATTATATTTATTTGAGATTAAAAATGGATTATGTTTTCCCACAAAATCATATTTAAAAATATTAGTTGTGTAATTATTTAAAATAGCAAGAGATAATAATCAAATAGATTTTAAAATATCTTGGTATTTTAAATTAAATTTATCATCTTGATTAATTGTTTTTTCATGATAACTAAAGTAAATCAAATAATTAGAAAATTTAATCAAATTTTGAGTAAAGTCAATATTAAAAAGATTCAAAAAATTATTTAAATTATAATTATTTTTTAAAGTTTTTTTAAAAATAGATATTTGTGAATCAAATATTTTTTTAACTATTTTATCTGTTGATTTTAAAATTTGATTCATTTTTTAATTCCTCTAAAATTACTTTAGCATTGGATGTTCCAATTCGATCAGAACCTGTATTAATAAAATTTAAACAAGTTTGCAAATCTCTAATCCCACCTGCTGCCTTAATTAATTTTTTATTATTTAAAATAGATTTTCATAATTTGATATCTTCCAAATTAGCTCCTGATCCAATAAAACCAGTTGAAGTTTTAATGAAATCAGCATCAGATTGCAATATAAGATTAGATGCAAAAATTTTTTGGTCTAATGATAATTGACTAGTTTCAACAATAACTTTTAAAATTTTAGAACCACATTCTTTTTTAATAGCAGTAATTTCTCTTAGACATTCATCTAAATTCAAAGATTTTAGATTTGATATATTAACAACCATATCAATTTCATCAGCGCCTGAAGAAATTGCATTTCTAGTCTCAAAAACTTTAGTTTCTAATGTATTCATTCCTAACGGAAAACCAATTACAGTACAAACCAAAACATTAGTATTTTTTAATAATGTTTTTGCATATTCAACATAATATGGATTAATACACACAGATTTAAAACCGTATTTTTTTGCATCTAAACATAATTGAGTAATATCTTCTTTAGTAGCATCATCTTTTAGAATTGTTGAATCTAAATATAAAGCTAATTCTTTACTTGTCATAATTATTTAGTCTTTCTAATGATTTTATAAATTCATTATTTTCTTTTTCAATTTCTTGATTTATATCTAATTTATCCTTAAAAAATAAATTGATAATTTTTTTAGATATTGGCAAATAATGCATACCAAATAATTGGTAGTTATCATCACCATCTATAGAATAACCAAAATCATTCACACTTATATTAAGATAATTATTAACTTTCAATATATTTGCTAATTTATATCATGTTGGATCATTACTTGCTTCAATAGAAACCAAATTAATATCACTCATCAATAAAGGATTATTTAAATTAGTTTCTATAAACTTATTTAAATTAGGAACGCTTCATACTTCACTTGAAATTTTAAATTTTTCAAATAAATATTTTGAAGTTTGAATAGCCAACATAACTTCAGAACCACTAGCAAAAAATACAATGGAATTATTATTATTATTACCAATAGTATGAATTTTATATCCACCTTGATTAATAGTTAAATTTATATCAGTTGTTTCAAATGATTCTAAATTTTGTCGACTTAATATTAATGCAGTTGGATTTTTATTTGCATTAAATGCTTGGATAAAACCTGCAAGAGTTTCTTTTTCATCACAAGGACGAATCGTTTGTAAATGGGGAATTGTTCTTAGAGTTGCTAATTGTTCAACTGGTTGATGAGTTGGTCCATCTGATCCAACTGCAATACTATCATGAGTAAAAAAATAAATTGGATTAATTTCATTAATAGAAGCAAGTCTTACTGCTGGTTTCATATAGTCGAAAAATGACAAGAAAGAACTAGATAGAGATTTTAAACCACCATGCAATTGGATACCGTTTTGAATTCCACACATTCCAAATTCTCTAATACCTGCAAAAATCATGTTATTTTTATGATCATCATTAAATAATTTTTTGCTTATTAAAATATTAGTAGATTTAGAAATGTCAGGTGATAATACTAATATTTTTTTAGAAACATCTGAATATTCATCCATTAATTGTTGCAAGATGTTTCCTGCAACTACACGAGTAGCTTTATTTTTTGGTAATTTTGATAAATCAATCATTTCTTTTATATCAATATGAAAATCAAAAATTTGCTTTAAAAATTCATTTAATAATTTTGGATTTTCTTCTTGATATTTTTTAATTAATTGTTTTCATTCTTCATATTTTTTTTGACCACGTAAAACAACATTTTCATAAAAATAATCATAAATTTCTTTATCAAAATTTCAATTAAAAAAATTACAATTAAATTTTTTTTCAAAAGACTTATAATCTTCTTCTTTCAAAGCAAAACCATGTGAAGAAGATGAATTTGATTGAGGTAAACCTTCACCAATAATTGTATTCACTTCAATAAATGTTGGTGTTTTAGATTTTTTAGCTAAATTTATTGCATTATCAATTGAATTAAAATCATTTTCACAAGAAATATAATTCCAATTCATAGATTTCATTCTTAATTTTAAATTTTCAGAATTAACTTTTTCAACTGAAGATTCCAATTGAAACTTATTTGAATCATGAAGAACAATTAATTTATTTAATTTTAATTTTCCTGCCAAACTCATTGATTCATAACAAATACCTTCTTGTAAATCACCATCGCCAACAACCACATATGTGTAATGATCTATTATTCCTGGTAATTTGTCATATGTTTTTCTTAAATATGCTTCTGCAATTGCCATTCCAACACCATTGCTTATACCTTGACCTAATGGACCTGTTGTAGCATCAACATATTTACAATTATTAACTTCAGGATGACCTGATAGTCCATTAATTTTTTGTCTAAAATTTTTAAATTTATTCTCATCTATTAATTTTGAAAAATAAAATATTGGATATCAACTCATTGAACCATGGCCAGCAGATAAAACAAAGCGATCACGATTAATTCATTTTGAATCCTCAATTGTAATATTAAAATGATTTATAAACAAAGAATAATTTATTGGTGCAGCAGAAATAACCATTCCAGGATGGCCCTGTCCAGCTTTTAAAATGGCTTGTAATCCAGCTGATCTAATTGCATTAATGTAATAGTTATGATTTTTCATAATTAAATAATCGATTTATTTTTTAAATAGTCAGTTATTACATTAATAGCTTGATAACCATCTTGTCCATCAATTTCAATTTCAAATTCTTTTGAGTTTTCTAAATCTAAAGAAATTAAATTAATTAAAGATTTGCTATTTGCACGATTACCATTAACAATAAAATAAATTTTAGATTTATATTGTGAACATAAATTAGTAATTGTTGTAATAACATCAATATTAAAATTATTAGTTTTGATTTTAAATAATTGTTTTTCCATAATAGTTTAATTATAGCAATTATAACAATGGTTGAATAATTTGAAGACCAGTTTGTACAATAACACTACGAAAATTACGATATCTAAATAATTCATATTTATTATATTGCTTAGAATGTTTTATTGTTGTTTCTCAATAATCCAAAACATTGTTAACTGTATTTTTTTCTTTAACAACTAAAAAAGTTTCAAAATTACTGTTAAATGATCTGAAATCTAAATTAAATGTACCAAATAAAATATATTCATCATCAACAATTACTAATTTAGAATGAATAAAACCAAAATATTCATATATTTGTGAACCAGAATTTAATAATTGAGGATAAATTGATCTATTCATATCTAAAAGTCATCATTTATCATCTGCGCTTCCAGCTGTTAATAATTCAATCGAAACTCCGCGTTTAGTAGCGGCGGTAATTGCAGCCATCATTGTATCATTTAGTTGTAAATAAGGTGATATGATTTTTACACTTCTTTTTGAATTACTAATTGATGTTAACAAAACATCTACTACTATATTATTATAATAACGTGGTCCAGTTTGAGCAAAAATTGCTTTATTTTTATTATTAAATGAAGAATTAATTTTATCTTCAAAATATCTTTTAAGTGGAAAATAAGAGACCCTGTCTCAAAAATAAAAAAAAAAAAAAAAAAACAAACAAACAGACGGCGAGTCCAGAGCTAAGCTGTCGTAACGTTTTGAAGGTGCTCTGTGTGCCAGAGAC
>CAMWTZ010000034.1 GCA_947177385.1 uncultured Mycoplasmataceae bacterium | reverse complement strand
TCTTTTTCCTTTCAAAATTATCACTAAAGAAATTTTGAAATATTTTAAAATCAATGATTTTTTTATTTTTAATTTTAACTTTTATAAATTGGTTGATCTATAAAAGTCCAATTTCAGTATTTTCAGATGTTAATCATTTCTCAATATATTTTGGTTCAAGAAATTGAATTTCAGGTTTAGGTTTACCATCTCATACAGATTCTTTAGGAACAAGTTATGTATCTGAATTATGAGGAGGAAATGTTATTGGATATATCAATCCGATGAATGGAATTAGTATTAATGGTGTATCAAATACAATATCGGATATTTTTTTAAAATCTAAATATAATTTAGAGAATGCTCAAAGTTTATTTAACACATTAAACCAATATAGCAAAGAATCACTTTTATCATTATGTAATAATAATTCTGATTTAGCAGCTCAATATTATTACATTATTAACAATGGTTTTTTATTAGATGGACAAAAATATTCAATTCAAATTTTATCTAATACAAACAATGGTTTATTAAATGATTATAGTTGTGCAGTTTATCAATCATACTGATATACATTATCACCACAAGCTATTCAATTATCTTTATATGTTTCTATAAAAGTATTATTAATGATTTTAGCATCATCTATTTTAACTTTTACAACTTCATCAATTGAATTAGCTTATGCATTAGAAGACATTTTAAGTCCATTGAAAATTTTTAGATTTCCTATTGTTGAATCTAGCATGATTATTGCGATTGCATTGCGTTTTGTACCTTCAATTTTGTCAGAATCTCAAAGAATAATTAATGCACAATCTTCTCGTGGAATAGATTTAAGAAATGGTAATTTAAAAGATAAATTTAAAGCAATTATTAGTTTAGTTGTTCCATTATTCAATATTGCATTTATTCAATCAGCTGATTTAGCAAATGCAATGGAATCACGTGGTTATAATACACGTTATTCAAGAACAAGATATCGTTTGTTTAAATTAAATTTTGCAGATTGAATAGTCTTTGCTCTTTTATGTCTTGTTATGGGTTTCTTTATTGGAATTATGATAAAACCATTATTATTTACTCCATTCGGAATATTTGAATTAGGAATTTTATTAGGATAATGAATTATAAAATTTCAATTTCTTATCGTGGAACAAACTATCATGGTTTCGCTAAACAAAATAATGTTCCAACAATAGAACAGACATTAATAGATGTTTTTAAAGAATTATTTAATATAAACGTTAAAATTTTTGGTTCTGGTAGAACAGATCGATTTGTTCATGCATATGAACAAATTATTAGCATAAATCATCCAAATTTAAATTTAGAATCTAACAGTTTAAAAAATGCATTAAACTCTAAATTACCTTCTGATATTAAAGTAAATCATGTTGAAATAGTTGATTCTAATTTTCATGCAAGATTTTTTGCAAAAAATAAAACATATATTTATAAATTAAATTTTGATTCTAATTTTGATGTATTTAATCAAGATTTAATTTATCAGTATAATAAGCCAATAGATTTTAAAAAATTAAATATTTTTATTGAAAAAATTATTGGTGAACATGATTTCTTATCATTTTCAACATCAGAAATAAAAGATACAATTAGAACAATAAATTCATTTGAATATGTTGTAGAAAATAATTTATTAATTTTTTCAATAAATGGTAATGGTTTTTTGCGAAATATGGTGCGTATGATTATTGGATGTTTTCTAAATTACAATGAAGACATTATTGGTTTAAAAGAAATTGATGATTATTTTTCTAATCCAAAAAAAGGATCAGTTATTCGTAAAGAAAAAGGATGTGGACTATATTTATATAAAGTTAATTATTAATAAGTTGGTTTATTATTCTTTTTAATTTTGTAGTGGATATGATTAATAGCAATTGTTGCCTCTGATATTCCACTCATAATAGCATCAATTTTAAAATCATTGTAACAACAATTACCTGCGGCATAAAAATTATCAATATTTGTTTTTTGGTATCTATCTACTACAAAACGATTATTTTTCTTTTCAAATTCTATTCAATTGTGGATTTCTGATCAGATACTTCTAACTCCAAATTGAACTAAAATAAGATCATATTCCAATAAAATTTCATTTTCGTTTTGAAGTAAATAGCATTGATTTTTATTAATATTCTTAATTTGTGTATTTAAAAGAATTTTTACACCAATTTCATTTAGTTCATCAATTGTGTGCGAAATACCTCTCATTTTATCCCCACGATGAACAAGAGTAACAGAATCTAATTCATATCTAGCTTTTAATTCATAAGCATAATCCAAAGCTGAATCTCCACCCCCAAAGATTATTGTTTTTAATTTTTTATGTGTTAATTTATGCAATTTTAAAGTGTAATCAATCAAATCATCTTGGACATCAATTAACTGTGACTCATCAATTTTAATGAATTCAAATGAGCCTGGACCAATTGTAAATAAAATGTTTTTAGTATAATATTTTTGCCCATTTTCACTTATAAGTTTAATTGTTTCATCATCAATTTTTTCATATTGAATAATATTTATTTTATTTTTTATAAGTTCATTCCCAACTTGATCTTCTAATAAATCAATTATAGTTTTTGCTTGAATATTTTTATGTGTTGGAAAATCATGTATCATTTTTGAAGGATATAGTTTTGTGACTTGCCCACCAACAATTTCATCCTTTTCAATACATATAACATCTAGCTTTAAATATTTTGCTCAAAATGTTGCATATAGACCAATAGGACCAGCCCCAATTACAATAAGATCATAAATTTTGTTATTCATATTTTGTTTATAAATTAAATTAATTAGTATATTACTTAAATAAAATATTAAAATAAAAAAAATGAAAAATAATAAATTTACTGAAATTGTTAAAATCAATCAAAAAGATGCATTAGCATTTGGATTGGAAAAAGATCTTACCCAAAAATTAATTATAGACAATAAGACAGTCGATATTTTTTGATTTGATGAATGTTTATTTGTAAATAATCTTCCTATACAAAATATTAAAAATTTGGTTCAAAACGAATTAAATTTAGATAGAGAAAAATTATTAAAATTTACAAGACCTACAAGTAATAAATCATCAAATTTTAAAAGAATAATTACTAGTTCAACATTAAAAAATAATAATTTATAGGTAGATTATGAAAAATAGAAAAGTATTTAGTTCATTATTAAATGAAGGAAACAAAACATTTCTTAAAAACAAAAAAACATCTAACACTATTTCAATTGATAAATTAGTTCCAATACTAAATGATAATTTATCAATTTCAAATTTGAAGAAAATTAAAGTTACAAATAATTTTGTAGATGTTGATGTAAATGAATATTTGATTGAAAATTATGAAAATAGAATAAATGGGCAATCTCAAAAAATTATTTCTAATTTTGCTCAATTTTCAAATACAAAAGTAGACCGCCATAGAAAACTAACATTACGTAGTTTATGAAAGCAATATAAAACAGAAAATATTGAATTTCTTGAATTATTAAATGATGTAATTTTTAATGTGGAAGTTGATTGAAATGATAAATTTAATTATTCTTGCGGATTTAACTTATTTAATACAAAACTAACTCACAAAGCAGTTGAAGTTAAAAAAAATAATTCAATTGTAATTGAAAAACCATTAGAAGTAAAAATTAATAAAGATGTTAATTGAAATGATAATTTAATCAAGTCAATTATTAATGAAGAAGAAAAAGAAAAAATATCAAATAAAAAACAAATTGATGAGTTGAAAAAAATGTCATCAATCGAAATTAGTCAATTAATAAAAAAGTATATTTATATATTAGAAAATTTAGATGGATATATTTATTCTTTGGAAAATTTATATTATGTAATTGCAACAAAAAAACCAACAAAACTTGCAATTAGTTTATATAGATTAATTAGTTTATTAAAACATAATTCAGTAAGTGTACAGAATTTAATTTCTATGATTCCAAATTTTAATTCTTTAGCTGAATCATCAGATTTTGAATTGATTAATCAATTAGAAAAATCAATTGATCGTTCAAAAATATTAAATTTATTAAATTCTGAAATTTTAAAATGCAAGTCTATTTATGATGCTAATATGAATCTATATACCTTAGCTCAACAAGTATCATACAATATTTTTTTAACTGAAATTAATGCAGCTATTGACTATTCATCAGGTAAAACTAATAAAAAAGATAAGTCATTTTTAATTGTTCAAAGTAGTGATGAAATAGCTAATACTAATAATATTAATTCTTGACGAAATGCTTTATATAAATTTATTCATAAAATGTCAAAAAATAACACAAATAATGAGTTGTTTATTCAATTAAATAATGAAATTGGAATAATTAATGATTTAAAACAATTACATAAATTATTAAATGAAGACTTTGATAGTAAATTATCAAATAAAAATATTTTATATAAAACTAATTATCATGATATTGAACTTTATTGTTTAAAAGAATCAATAAATTTAAATAGATTATCATCATCAATATTATTGTATAAATTAATAAATTTTCATTTTAATTTAATTCTTTTAATTCAGGAAAAATTAGAAAAATCTAATTTATCTAAAGATTGATCAAAAAAATATTTAGAATGATTTGATAGTATTTCTAAATCAAATAGCAAAAAAAATCAGAGAAAACAAGATGGACATTAAAGTTATTGCAACAGATTTAGATGGGACTCTTCTAAATAATAAGTATTGAATTAGTAAAAAAAATATTAATGCCCTTAAAGAATTTATTGAATTAGGTGGAATTGTATGTTTTATTACTGGAAGATCATTACAATCAACAATTGAAGTTGCTAATTTATTTGAGAATAAAACTGGATATAAAATTCATTATCTTTCTTGTCTGAAAGGTTCAATTTTATATGATAATATCCAAAATAAAATTATTGTTACTAATCCAATCAATATTGATATTGCAAAAAAAATAGCTGATATCACAACTAAAATGCATTGTACTTTCTCAACCTATTTAGAAAGTGATCTGCAAAATAAGAATATGGTTGTTGTAAATCCATCACATATTCTCTACTTCTTACATTTTTTTAGAAAATTTAAAAATTTTATTATTAATAATAATTTTGAATCAATAAAAGAAAATAATTGTTTCAAAATAAATATTAGTAACATTATGCGACCATATTTATTAGCGAATCTTCATAATGAGTTACTAAAAGATTTTTCAAATCAAATCGAAATTTCTAAGACTAGTTTATTTATGTATGAAATTACAAAATTAAATTGTAATAAAGGAATAGCAATAGAACAAATAAGTAAATTATTAAATATTGATTTATCTAAAATTGCTGCATTTGGTGATAGCGAAAATGATATTGATATTTTTAAGAAAGTTAAATTATCAATTTCTATTGGAAATCATTCTAAAAAATTGCAAGAAATTGCTACTCATTCTATTAAGTTTAAAAGAGCTGTTGGTGTTGCGAAAGGAATTAATAAATTTATTTTTAATAAAAAATAAATATCACTAAAAATATATTAAAATTATCTTAATTTTTTATTACTTATATTTTTAATTTTGTTTGGTAAAGGAACTTAAATAAAATTGAAAAAAAACATTTTAGAATTTGTTAATGTAAACATGATCTATGATGACGGATATATAGCAATTGAAAATTTTAATTTATCTATTAATCGTGGTGAATTTGTTACATTATTGGGTCCAAGTGGATGTGGCAAAACTACAATGCTAAAAATCATTGGTGGTTTCATTTATCCAACAAGAGGAAAAATTTTATACAATGGGATTGACATTAAGGACATTTCAATTGCAAAACGTCCAACAGCTACAGTCTTTCAAGATTATGCTCTTTTTCCCAATATGACAGTTAGACAAAATATAGAATACGGTCTAAAATTGATGCGAGCTCCTCTTGAAAACATCAATAAGGATATTAGTGCTCAAGCAAATAAAATCTTTTTATCTGCTCAAAAAATTGCAAATTCTAAAATTAAAGATATTACTAAAACACAAGATAATATTAAAAAAACAATTGAAAAATTAAACAAACGTTACAATAAAAATTCTTTTTTGCAATCAATTAGCAAAATGAATAAATCAGAATATTTATCCACTTTAGATAAATACTATGAGAAATTAGACAAATAAGGGTAGATTATTGAATCTATTCTTTTGTTTGTTTGTTTGTTTGTTTTTTGGAGACAGGGTCTTTTCAAGACAGGGTTTCTCTGTATAGCCCTGGCTGTCCTAGAAC
>CAMWTZ010000033.1 GCA_947177385.1 uncultured Mycoplasmataceae bacterium | reverse complement strand
TTCTAATGCTGATATTCTATTTGAATGAATCATTTTTTCTAGAATATTTTTATCAGGATTTATAAAATTAGGACTTTCTATATCAGAATTAATTTTTATTAAAGAAAAAACAAGAATAAATATATTGCGCTTCACAAAAATCAGTTTTTATTTTCCCTCATTCACGACGAAATTTTTTAATTATTTCTGTCTCATTTTCATTATTTAAACCTTTTTTAAATATACTTAATAAATCGGCAAAATATTTTGATCTTGATCATTCTCTCATTCCAGGTCTATTACCTGATAGATGTCTATCATATATTTGAGATCACAATCCTTCTTCATCACTTGTTATTTTACAAAAAATTTGTAATTCATCATGTTTTGCTTTTATATTGTTTAGCAATTCTTGACACTTTCTAAAATTTTGAATTTGTTCTTTTTTATCATCAATATCATCATCAACTTGCTCATATTCTGTTAATGAATCTTGATAGTCTTGATAATCAAAGTTATATATTTCGGGCAATTCAAAATTACCATTAATTAACTTTAGACACATTAATCTTCTATTACCTTCAGCAACAACATAATCCGATTCATGTTTAACTAAATATATTGGTTCACTTTTATTATTAAATCCGCTTTTATTAATAGAATCTAATAATCTTGATAATTCTTTAAAATTACCTTCTGATTTTAGTAAATTTAAAAAATTTTTTTTCTCATTTTTATAATTCTGATTTGTAATAAATTTAGTTAAATCTATATCAAAGTTATCAATTAATGTATATCGTGGATTATTTGCAGATAAATATATATTTTTAATATCAATATTGTTGTTATTTTCATCTATAAATTTAATTTTCATACTTTTCTAATACCAAAACTTTCTCAATAATTGTTGCTTTACCTTTTTTAGAATTAAGCATATTTGTTACTTTGTTTTGTTGTAAGTAATTTTGATCATAATAAATTTCTACAAATTTATATTTAACTTCTTTTTCAATTTCTTTTCATACATTTTCAATCGATGCATTATCATGTACATCACCAACTACTAAACAAACTTTTGCACCATTTTTTAATTTACTATGAATAGAGTTTAAATAGTTTTTAATAAAAATTATATATTCATCATATTTTAATTTATCTGATAAAGGAATATCATCATTAAGAGATGCCTTTTCATACCCTAACAATCATAATTTTAATCAATTAGATAATCGATAATCTACTATTGATAAATATGGAGGAGATGTTATAACAAGTGAAACTGAATTATCTTTTATTTTTTTATTATTTTTAGTAGCATCGGCAAATAATATTTTCCCTGAATAATATAAATCAAGAATTTTTTCATCATATTTACTTATTAATCTATTTTTAATATTTTCAAAGATATTTAAATCTGGACACTTTAAATTATGATCAGAAGCATATCTTCTAACATAATTTGGAGACATTGAAATTGTATTTGGCATATCAATAGAAAAATACATAGTTGAGTTATCTTTTCTTGTTCTCCCATGCATTAATCCCAAAGAAATAGCTAAAATTGCGTTATCAACTTTATTTAATTTTTTTCAATTTTTTCCCAATTTATTTCTAAGAAAAATTAATTGAGTTAATACATTTTTACTATAAAAATGTGATAAGTCATTGTATTTATCAAAACTTATTTCCTTAGTAATTTTTTCTCTATTATTTTTAAATTCATTTTCTAAAATAGAAACTCTATTTAAAATATTTTTTAATTTTAAATTTGAACTAATTTTAAATTTTGTTAAAACATATGCATATGGATTTAAATCAGTTCCAATAAATTGTCTATTTGATTCACGACATACTAATGCTGTTGTTCCACGACCTGAAAAACTATCCATAACTATATCATTCTCATTGGAATATTTATCTATAAAATATTTGGGTAATGCAGGACAAAACATAGCTAAATAAGATGAAATAGAATGAAGTTTAGAAAATAATTTATTTGATTTTCTAGATCAATCTACATTATTTAATGTATCGCATTTAGATAGATTAATATTCTTATAAGCATAAATATTCATAATTTAATTATTAATTATTTGCTTTCTTCTGATTACATGAAATACATAATACTTGTAAATTATTTATATCATTACCACCATTTTTGCTTTTAGCTTGTATATGATCAATATTTCATCTAAATTTACTATTTTCTTGATTTCCATTTCCAGCATAGCAATCTCATAAAATTAATTTACGACATCTATTACATAATCTATGATTATTAGGATGACATTGTTGCATTCTACATTTTTTATTACATTTAGGGGCTTTTTCTCATACTTTTATTTTTTTATTTTCTAAATTCATATTTATTCCTTATTTTTTTATTTATTTTTTTAAAAATTCTTGTAAAGCTTGTTCAAAGATTGTTGTTCATCCAAATCCAGTTGATTTATTATATTCTTTGATTTTTTTAACTAATATTGGATTTATTTTTATTGTAAATTGAACTTTTTTTGATTCAATTTTAGGCCTACCACCTTTATTTTTATTTGTTTTTGAATTTAAACTATCTAATTTGTTTAAATTAGAGCTATATGTATTACTATTGTTTGTACTTTGTGTTCAAGAGAATTCTTTTTTATTATTCATATTATTATTCCATTATTATGTTTTTATTATTTTAATATTATATCAAAATTATAATAAAAATATGTTTTTATTATTACAAAAACATATTAAAAACATAATAATAAAATATTATTAACATATTTTTGTTAGAATAAAAACATAGTAATAACATATTTTTAACATAATGGATTTAATATGAATAAAATAATAAGTTCTGTAAATAATAAAGGTGGATGTGGCAAAACAACGATAGCTTCTAATTTAGCTATTGATTTAGTAAACAATAATAAAAAAGTTTTATTAATTGATTTAGATGGATTATGTTGTATTAACTATATTTTTAATAAATCAAAAAATCAAATACAAGATATAAATATTTTTAGTTTTTTATCCAAGAAACTAGATTTATATAAATGTATTATTAAATTAGAAGACAAGCTAGATTATCTACCTGCATCTGATAAACTGCAACAATTTGATATTGAACAACACCACAACAATTTAAAAACTAATTTCATTGAATTTTTCAATTGATTAAAGAATTCAAGTGAATATGATTATATTGTTATTGATTCTTCTCCTCAAATGTCAAATCTGAACAAATTAATCATAGAATTATCTGATTTAGTAGTTGTTCCTTTTGAAATAGAGCAAACAAACTTATTTTCACTAATCTCCACAATCCAATTCATTAGTAGCAAAAATCAAATTTGCAAAATACTCATGTTACCTAATAAATGTAGAATTGATAATTTAACAGGAGAACTGAAATTAAATAAAATTGATAAAGAAATTTATGATCAAGCAACAAATACAATTTTAGCTAATTGTAAGAATGCTATATTATCAGATGCAAAAATTATTAATTCATCACAATTTAAAAATTCTATAGCTAAATACAACTTACCATTATTAGCTATTAATTCCAACTCTAAAATTTATAAAAAAGCTAAAAAATGCATAAATAATTTAACGAATTTAATTTTGAATTTGGAGTAAAAATATGAAAAAATTAATTTTAGCAACTATTGATAATATACCTAACAAAGACTATGAAATAGTAGATCTTATTAAATTTGATAGTCATGATTTATGAGCGTATCGTGAATGATGACAAGCTTATCGTGAAAACAATTATAACGATATTGAAATAGTAGAAAAAATTACAAAGGGTTGTATATTTAAAGGCAAAAAAGAGTATAATTATGAAATTCTTTTAAGAGATTTGCAAATTAGAAAAAAATTTGATGCAATTATTGGAATAAGACCTGATTATCATACTACTTATCAACCAGAATATTATGATGAAAATTCTAACTATGGACAAGTAAGAACTGGTTATGAACAAAAATATATTGGAACTGCTATCAGATTCAAAACTAATAAAAAATAATATAATTACTATGTAAATTGTATTAACTTGTTAGATAAATTAAATGGAGCAATGAATTCTGAATCCATTAAAAAAATGGAATAGAAGGAACTATAAGTAATTGCATTTCATTGAAAAAATTAATTTATGATCAATAAGTTAATCATCAAAACAATTAGTAGCTCTTTGGTAATTTTTTATTGTTCTATGCAAAGATAGAACAATAAAAAAGGAGTAATACAGTGGACGACAAGAAATTTGTCATACTAGTATTAATCCTAATAACATTTCTATTAATAATTATATTATAGAAATTTATTAATTACTAATTAGTCTATTAATTGTTTTGGAGGACTCTAATATAGAGTCCTTTTTATTTATAATAATTTTGGTGATTTTTATGGATATTGATATTGCTGAAATTATTAAACAAAAATATTTAGAAATTGATAATAAACTTTATCAAGAATCTAAGTCAAATAAATCTTTAGTTTTTAAAGATTATCGATGAAAAAGAATATTAACTAATAATGGTTTAATTAGGTTCAAAAGAAGAATTTATTATAACAAAGAAACTAAAAAACATATTTATTTACTTGATCAGTTTCTAAACTTTAAAAAATGAACTAATTATGATTCAAATTTTCTAAAAAAGTTAGAATCAATGTTTTATGATTCACAAATTAGTTTTTCTAAAATTCAACAATTATTTCAAATTGATAATATAAATTACTCAAAGACTAATTATTGACGAATAGTTCATAATTTCTTTAGTTATGATACAAAGTCTAAATTTAATATTAGCAATCCATCAAATTATAAATATTTATATATTAATATTGATGACACATATCTCAACACAATTAAATCTCATAAATTTACTAAAAGGTGTTTTAGAGTAATTTGTTCACACCAAGGAAAAGATGAATCTAATAATTTAATAAATAAGTGTCTTTTAACTATTGATATTCAAAACAAATCCAAAGAACAATTTATTGATTTTATTAAAGAGAAATTAACTACTATCTATGGTGATTTGAATCAATATAAAATTATTGTTTTATCTGATGGTGCACTTATTTTTAAATATTTAGCTAAACAATTAAATGCTAAATTGGTCTTAGACAAATTTCATCTATTTAGAAATATACGACATTGCTATAATTTTTATTCCAAAAAAAAGCATTAAAAGATCCAATTGCAAACGAAAGATGCAAAAGAAACTATTATTTCTACCAACAAATTATCAAATCTATTTATATGAACAATTGAATAAGATTAAAGATATTCATTAATCAGTCACTTGAATTAGAAAAAGAAGATCATAAGATTAAAGAAATAATGAGATTAAAGTCGTATTTATTTAACAATTGAAATTCAATTTCTATTTGAAATAATAAAAAATATTATACAAAATGTCTAACAGAAACATATGTTCAAGCAATTATTAAGAAAATTAAAGGTGGAATAGGTAAAATATATAACATTGATAGCATAAGAAAAATTATTGGCTATAAATCAATTTTCTTAAATTTTGTTTAAAAATTCCTAAAATTGAGAATTATAATAAATATGATTTATAGTTTTTATTTAAAAGCTATACCCACTGAAAATTTACACTCCCGTAATTGGATCTAACACACAATTTGCCGCTGACTACTTCGCAAGCACTCCAGTAGTGAGACAAATTGCAAATTGAGGAAACGTAGCAAGCAACACAGCTGCTTACACAAACAATACAAGCTCAATCATTAATGATGCACAAATCCGGACAATCGACTTTAGCCAAGTCGGAGTACCAACTGGTAACACGACAAGTGCAGCCGCAAATGGAATCGCAGCAAACACATTAGCTAACATCTACTTTGGTAGCTACTTCCCAGCAAATGCAAGCAACTGAAGTGATGTCGCTTTAAGTGGTGAATTTAGTGGTAACGCAGCATTGACAAACGGAATCTTTGATACAGTCATGTTCGACAGCTACTTGAAAAACTGAAACTCATTAAGTTTTGGTCACCAAGTTTATGACAACGCAGGTTCAGGTGCGTCAGTCAGTGCAGCGAACTTAGCAAACTTAATGAACAACTTCGGGGGAGTAATTGTTGACGGAAGCAACAATCTAATTGCCGACGGAGCAACTTGAACTGCACCAAGTGCAGCAGTTTCTAGCAACACAGGAACTGGAGCTGGCCAATTAGACAAAGATCTAACTAGTACAGATGTAATCACTGGATGAACAACATCTGGTTCAAACAAAACTAAATCTCATAACGGAATTACTTGAACTTACACAGCATCAACTAATGGTGAATTAGCATACATCGAAGCAGATGTAGCAAGTGTAAAAGTCTACTCTTCAAGTGGTAACCAAGTACGTTACTTCAGCAGCAAATCTAAATAATCGTTAAATAAACTATTTTGATGTTGGTGGAGTTGAAGGTGGAGTTGGATTAGTTGCTACTGCCGTTGCTGCCAGTGCTACCGCTTCCGCTACTACTTCCACTTCCGCCAGTACTTTGTGGTGGAGTTAACGCACTTCCAAGATTAGCTTGAACATTGATTACTACTTTTACTGGTGTTTTGAATGTTAGGTAAGTTGTGCTGCTAGTTGTTTCACTAGATTTGTATTGGTCTACTCTTTCACAAGTAATTGTGTTTGCGGCAGGATCGTATGTTCACACTAAACCGTTAATTGTTTTTGTTTTCTTTGTTCCAGGAGTTGATGTATCAGTTCCTGCATCTGCTGTGGCTTTAGATGTTTCACTTACATCAGTTCAA
>CAMWTZ010000032.1 GCA_947177385.1 uncultured Mycoplasmataceae bacterium | reverse complement strand
ATTTCTTATCACATTAAATCCAATATCTTTCAATTTTGTTGATCATTGAATTCATAATCGAATTGATTTATTGTTTTTGTTTAATTGGTATTTAACAGTAATTTTTAAAGACATTGTATTTTCATTATATGTTTTTGTTTTTAAAATCGCATTTCGTATCAATTGATATGTATTATTTCTAATTTTAGTCTCATTAAAGATTAAACCTAAATTATTTAAAAATTGATCTTGATACTGTGTTGTGTTTCGAACGAAATCATATTTATTTAAATATTCTGATAATTTTTTTTGCATCTCTAATGAGTTGAAATCACTATTAATTGGACCATTTAAATCAATTTCAGGAGGATCAAATTTATCGTTTGGTTGAGAATTAGTCAAATTATCAGCTTCAATATTATCTACTTTATCAGATGGGTTTTTATTATTAGTTTCATTGTCTAAGTTTGAATCAGATTCATTAGAATCATCAATTTGATCCGAAATTATTGGTTCTTTATTTGTTGAATCATTATCAATTGATGGTTCGTTTGACTCATTATTTTGATTATCATTCTTCAAATTAATCTCAGTTTTCAAAGTTTTTACTTCATTTCACATAGTGAATGTTGTGAAAATACTTAATCCAATCCCTAATGTCAAGATGGTAAAAAGAATAAAAATAATAATTTTAGATTTTTTAGACATAAATTATTTCCTTTCATTCACCTCTGATGTCAATAAATTCTTTTGTTTCAATGTTTAATTGATTATTAGAACTAGAGTAAAAGTTATTATCAAATGAAAATTCAATTTCATCTTTATATGCAATATCTTTTTTTCATAATGATATTTGAATACTTCCAGAAGTTGGAATCGGAAAGTATATTCCATCTATGCCGTTTTCGTTAATTTGCAATTCTTGTGTTTTATAATCATATAATGTTTTAATGTTTAATGCTAATATGTTACTATTTTCAACATTTATATTAGTTTGGTCTGGATTGATTCTTAAAGTTTTCAATTCTTTGTTAATATAATATTTCAAAACAATATCTACTTTATCAAATGATCTACTAAAACTTGGACTTTTTAGATTTGTTTGATAAATATTATTAATAGCTTCATATGATTTATTTTTAAATTCTGCTGCGCGAATAAAATAATATAGAGGATAAATATTATTTTTTTGATTTTGTCAATTAAAAAAATCATCTGGTAATATATTAAGATTCATATAATTGTCTTTATATTTACTAGAGATATAATATTCATTTAATTTGTTGATTGGAAAATAATTAGAATAATTTATTTCATCTTTAAAATTTATTCTTCTAATTTCATTAGCAAATCTATTAAATTGACTAGGTAAGTTTTCTCTATTAAAAACATCTTTATTTATATCCAAATTGACTATAAATGTAGTATCTTTATTAAAGATATCACCATTAAAATATTCACTATTTAAATTATTGAATGTTACAGTAGCAACATATTTATGATATTTTTGTATCTTTTTTTCTTCAATAACACTTAGATTCTTTATTTGTGCAAATTCAGAACTTATATTCATTACTAAAAGTTCATTTGGTATTTGATAGTCACCTTCTAATCAAAATTCATATTTTATTTCGAAAAGATTATTATACTGATTGAATGTTAGTTTTCTTTTAAATTTGCTATCTTCTAATTTAACATAATAGTGAGTTTTATTACTACTATCATATGTTTGTGTAGCATAATATTGGTTTGTAATATAAAACATAAAATAATCCCCTTTATTAATATCTAACGAAGAGGATTATTTATTTACTATATTAATTTCTAAAATTTAGTATGCTTTAGCAAAAATTACTATTCTATTAGTATCTTTACCACTATAAAAACATTTTTTAGTGATAGGGGAATTATGTTCAACAATGCAACGAGCAGTAGCTCCTGTTATTTCTTTAATTTTTTGCTCATTTTCATCATTATCATCAAAGTAACAACGAGCCCATCTACTATTATTTATAACTTCTTTAAATTCTTCAAAATTCTTAACATCTATAATATTTTCATCAAGGCGTTTTTTTGCCTTTGTATATAATTCAGAATGATAATTTAATACAATTTTATTAATGTCATCTAAAATATTATCAAAGTTGTAAATTTGTTTTTCATTCGAAATACGAGTTTTGCAAGTGTATGTATTATTTTTTAAATCATTAGGTCCAATAATAATATTTACAGGTATACCATTTGTTTCACTTTCAGATAAAATATAACCAAGACTCTTATCCGAATCATTATAAATAGAACAACGATAATTATTTTTTAATCGATTATAAATTTTTTGTGCATATTCGTTTATTTCTGGATTTTTATTTGCTAATAATGGAATAATGTTTATTTGAGTTTCAGCTATAGAAAATGGTAAAACTAATCCATTATCATCACTATGAACCATGATTATTGCTCCAATAATTCTTGTTGTTAAACCATGTGAAGTAGTATAAGCAATTTTTAGTTCATTATTTTTATCTTGAAATTTTATGTCATAAGCTTTAGAAAAATTTTGTCCAAGATAGTGACTTGTTGCACTTTGTAATGCTTGTCCATCTTGCATCATGGATTCTATTGTATAAGTAATATCTCCTCCAGCAAATTTTTCTCTATTTGTTTTTTGACCTTTAATAACTGGAATAGCTAAATATTTTTCACAAAGTTCTGCATATATATCTAATATTTCTTTTGCAAAATTATTAGCATCATTTGAATTGCTGAATGCACAATGTAATTCTTGTCAATAAAATTCTGAATTTCTTAAAAATGGTCGAGTATTTTTTTCTGCTCTAAAAACATTACATCATTGGTTGACTTTGATTGGTAAATTTTTATAGCTTTTAATTTCATTTTCAAAATATTTACAAAATCAAATTTCAGATGTTGGTCTTAAACACATTTTTTTATTTAAAACTTTTTCACCAATTTGATTTACAGTGAATAATTCAGGAGCAAAACCTTCAACATGATCTTTTTCTTTTTCAAATTCTTCAATCGGAATTAATGTAGGCATACTAACATTTTTACAACCAACTTCTTTGAATTTTTGATCCAGAATTTTTTGGATATTTTCTCAAATAACTCAACCTTTTGGTTTAAATATCATTGCACCTTTTACATCTGTATATTGAATTAATTCAGCTTCATTAATTACAGATGTATATCAATCACTAAAATTTTGTGATCTTTTAATAATTTTTTTATTTGTTTGTTCCATATTCATTTTCCATATCTAATTTTATTAGTTGATTTAATTCAACTGCATATTCCATAGGTAATTCATTTGTAAAATCATTTATAAATCCTATTGTTATTAATGATTCGGCTTTTTCTTTACTTATACCTTTTAACATTAAATAAAATAATTGTTCATTTGAAATTTTACTAATAGTTGCTTCATGAATTAATTGCGAAGAATTATTTTGCAATATTTCAACTGGTATAGCATCAGATTTTGCATCATTTCCAATTAATAAATTATCACATTTAACATAGCTTTTAGATCCAATTGCATTTTTAGCAATTTTTACAAATCCCCGATATGTATTTTGTCCATTATTAACAGAAATCCCTTTAGATATTATTTTAGATTTTGTATATTTCCCTAAATGAATCATTTTTGCACCAGCATCTTGAATAATATTCGTGTTTGCGATTGCAATTGAAATACATTCACTTGCAGAATAATCGCCTTTAAGGATTGTGCACGGGTATTTCATATTTATTTTTGATCCCATATTTCCGTCTATTCAAGACATTTTTGCATTTTCATAACAAATTGCTCTTTTTGTTACTAAATTTAAAACATTGTCACTCCAATTTTGAATTGTTGTATATCGGCATGTTGCGTTTTTATGCACAAATACTTCAACAACGGCTGCATGCAAATTATTTTTATCATAAATAGGAGCAGTGCAACCTTCAATATAGTGTAATGATGCGCCCTCATCAACGATTATTAATGTTCTTTCAAATTGACCAGCATTTTTGGAATTAATTCTAAAATATGATTGAAGTGGTTTATCTACTTTTACATTCTTTGGAACATATATAAATGTACCACCAGATCATACAGATGTATTTAATGCAGCATATTTATTGTCATTTGGTGGTACTAATTTACCAAAATATTTTTTAAATAAATCAGGATATTCTTTTGCAGCTGTATTTGGATCAGTAAAAATAACTTTTTTTGTTTTTAATTCTTCTAAAATAGAATGATAAACCATTTCAGAATCATATTGTGTTGCAACACCATTTAAAAATTTTGCTTCATTTTCTGGTATTTTTAATCTATTAAATGTATTTCTTATTTTTTCAGGAACTTTGTTTCAATCATCAACCATAGATTCACTAGGTCGTACATAGTAAACATATTCATTAAAATCAATAAAGTTTAAATTTGGCCCTCATTCTGGATTTTGTTTATTAGAAAAAATTTTATAAGCATCTATTCTACTTTTTAATAATCAATCAGATTCATTTTTAATGTTGCTAATCTTTGTAATAATATCTTCATTTAAACCATTTTCTAACTTTAAGATATTTTCATCACCATCATTAAAGTTAAATTCATATTTTTTATTAAAATTAATTTCCATTATTATTCATTTCTTTCAAACAATTATAGATTGCTAAAACACCTATTTTTGCACAACGTAAACGATTTGGTTGTTCATTTATTTTGTAAAAAGCAATTAATTCATCTAATAATTCTTCATCATATTCTTGACCATCTATCATTTTTAAATAATTTTCAATTATTATTAATGATTCGGAAATAGTTTTATTTTTTATTAATGATGAAACAATGTCAGTTGAACTAGTTGAAATGGCACAACCAATGCCTGAAAATAAAACATCTGAAATTTTATTATTTTCCATTTTTATATGAACTGTAATATCATCAATACAAGTAGCAGATTTATTTTGGTAACTTATATATGGTTGATCCGGTTTATGCTCTATTTTGTTATTAGGTTGATCATAGTGTTGCATAATAATGCTTCTTAAAAACATAGGATCTTTAGAATAACTCATCTAACTCATCTCCTTTTTTAAATTTTTTCAAAACATCATACAAATAATCAATATCATCTTTTGTATTATAAATTGTAAATGATGCTCTAACTAGTGCCTTTGTATCAATTAAATTACAATATAGTTTTGCACATGATAATCCAGAACGAACAATTATTTTATTTCTTCCAAGATAATTTGCTAAATCTTGACAAAAAACACCGTCATAGTTAAATGCTATAGTTGCAGACTTAATATTATCATTGTAAATAATTATATTTTCAATTTGAGATAATTTTTGTCTTGCATATTCCGCTAACTCTCTATCATGCTTCATAATATATTCATATCCAATATTCATCATATAATCAACAGAAGTTTTTCAACCTAAAATACCTGCAATATTTTGTGTTCCACCTTCATATTTTTCAATATCATTTCTCAATTGGTATTCATTAGTTGAAATGCTAAAATTCATCCCACCACCATATCTAATTGGATCTAAAAAAGGTTGAATTTCTTTTTTTATATAGACAAGTCCAATTCCAGTTGGGCCAAATAATTTATGTCCAGAACAAACTAGAAAATCACAACCAATGTTCTTGACATTAATTGGATAATGTTGTAAACTTTGAGTAGCATCAACAATAACGAAAATTTTTGAGTTGTATTTCTTAACAATTTCTGTTACTTTTTTTTCATCGAATGTTGCACCTGTTAAGTTATGACCACTTGCAAAACTAACAATTTTTGTTTTCGGAGAAAGAACATCATAATAATCTTCTGGTTTTGTTGTCTGAAATTTTTTGCCAACGTATTTTATTACTAAATTCATTTCATTTGCTAAATGAATTCAAGGAACAATATTAGAAGCATGTTCTCCATAAGTCAAGATAATTTCATCACCTTGTTTTAATGATTGCTTTAAACCATTTGCAATTAAATTTAATCCTTCTGTTGCTCCAGAGTTAAAAGCAATTTCATCTTCATTAGCACCAATAAAATTAGCTAATGTTTTTCTAGCTTGTTCAACTGCATTAAATGTAACCATTGCAAAAGCTGAATCAGTATTATGTGTATTAGTACATTCTTTTGAATAATATTGCACTATACGATCAATTACACATTGTGGTTTTAAACTAGTTGCAGCAGAATCCATATATACATATCCTGGATTATTTTTAAATCAAGGAAAATCTTTTTTGATATTCATAATTACATTAATTTCCTTTTAATAGTTTCTAAGCAAATTTGTTTTTCTTGTTCATTTAAATTATTAATAATTTTATTTATTTCTGTTTGAATTAGTATATTCTTCGATTCTTTTTCATTAAAACCTTTACAAAGTAAGTAAAATAATTCTTCCATGTCAAGTGCGCCTATCTTTAAACTATGCTCAGCTTTTGCTTCAAGACAATTAACTATTAAATTTGGAATACCTGTAATTACAGCATCATTTGACAACATTATTCCTATAATTTTTTGATTAACTAAAGAATCTATTGCCTGTGAATCTAATTTATAAGTAACTTTTACATTTGTTATTGATTGATTCATTCCATATACTAAAACAATGACATCACTATTTATTTTTTCTGAATTGATATCGCATGAAATATCTATATTAACTTTATGATTATTGTTAAAAACTAAAAAAATAAATGTCGATTTACTTTTATTTTTTAATTTAAAATCAATTTTTATATTTCTATCTGAATCACTATCAATAAAATAAAAATTATTAATATTTTCACTTATAAAATCTTTTTTTTGTAAATCTTCAGATATCAATAAAAAATTACTTTTCATTACAACTATAACC
>CAMWTZ010000031.1 GCA_947177385.1 uncultured Mycoplasmataceae bacterium | reverse complement strand
TTTATGTTCTCAACTTTGAATTTTTCATTAATTTTTTAATTAAAAATTCTAAATTTTTATTCCATCAATAATATTAGATGAATAAAAAAACAAATGAAAATTATACTCTTTTTCATTTATATTTTTTATTTCATTAAAGAATTTTAATATTTGACTAGTTTTATCTAAAAAAAGCACAAATAGCATTAAATAGAGCCGAGTATTTATATAAATTACTTGAATTAACTAAATATTTTTGTATTTCATTTTGCTGAATAAATTTTTTAAAATCATCTACAATTTTCACATCTAAAAAATTATAAATATCATATTTTGATTTTGTTTTATTGTCCATATATGTTAATTTTTATTTAAAAATATTAATAATTTTATTTATCAATAAATATATCAAATTATATTTTTATATAATTAAATTATTTTTAAAGGTATTAATACTATATGAAAAAACTTTCTCCATCAATGTCTTGAATAGTTAAGGATGATAATCCAATAATTCGTACAAAAGCACAAATATGTCAATTTCCACTTAATAGTGAAGATCAAAATTTTCTTGACAAAATGATCGCATATGTTGATGCATCATATAATAATTTAGCTGATAAATACGATATACGTCCTGGTGTAGCAATAGCTGCTAATCAAGTAGGTTGATTAAAACAAGTAATATATTTGCATTTTGATGATGAATTTGGAAAAGAAGTTCATTGATGTTTAGCAAATCCAGAAATTATTAAAAAAAGTGATGAAATAGCTTATTTATCATATGGAGAAGGTTGCTTATCAGTTCCTAATGACCATTCAGGTATTGTTCCTAGAATAAGTAATATTCAAGTAAAAGCATTTGATATTTTTAATAATAAAGAAATATTGATTGATGCCAGTGGATATCGAGCGATAGTTCTCCAACATGAAATTGATCATCTTAATGGAATTCTTTATTATGATCATATAAATGTTATAGATCCACACTTTACTAATAAACAATGAAAGAAATTATAAATATGTATAACCATAATGAATTAGAAAAAAAATGACTTAAATATTGAGAAGAAAATCAAACTTATAAATTCAAAGATGAATTAGATAAGAAAAAATTTTATATTTTAGATATGTGTGTTTATCCTTCTGGAAAAGGTTTACATGTTGGACATCCTAAAGGATTTACAGGAACAGATATTGTAAGTCGCTATAAAACTTTAAATGGATTTAATGTATTACATCCAATGGGATGAGATGCATTTGGTTTACCAGCAGAACAATACGCTTTGCAAACAGGAAACCATCCGGCTGAATTCACTCAAATTAATATTGAAAAATTCAAACAACAATTAAAACGAATTGGGTTGAATTATGACTATAGTAAGGATATCGATACAACAGATCCTAATTTTTATCAATGAACACAATGAATTTTTATTCAATTATATAAAAATGGTTTAGCAGAAATTCGTGATATTGATGTTAATTGATGTGAAGGGTTAGGAACAGCCTTAGCTAATGAAGAAGTATTAATCGACAAAGATGGCAATCGTGTTAGTGAACGTGGTAATTTTCCAGTTACACGTCGTAAAATGCGCCAATGAGTTTTAAAAATTACAGAGTATGCTGATAAACTTATTGAAGGATTAGATGAAATAGATTGACCAAAAAGTTTAAAAAGTTTACAAACTAATTGAATTGGAAAAATGGTTGGTTGGGAAATTAATTTTAATGTTGCTAATAGTGACAATAAAATTAAGATTTTTACTACAAGACCAGATACAATTTTTGGAGTTAGTTTTATAGCAATTTCACCAACTCATCCTTTAATAGACAAATTAACAACAAGTGATAATTCGAAATTAGTTAAAGAGTATATAGAAAAGTGTCAAAATTTAAGTGACCGTGAATTAAAAATTAACAAAACTAAAACAGGAATTTTTATAGGAAGTCATTGTTTAAATCCAATCACTAATGAACAGATTCCAATTTATGTAAGTTCTTTTGTTTTAAATGAAGTTGGAACAGGTGCAATTATGGGTGTACCAGCTCATAATGAAAATGATTATGAATTTGCACAATTTGCAAATTTACCAATTAAACAAGTTATTGAAGGACAACCATTGCCATTTGAAAATGATGGAAAACATATCAATAGTGATTTTTTAAATGGTTTATATAATAATGAAGCAATTGAAAAAATTGTTAAAAAATTAGAAGAAAATAATAACGCTAAAAGAAATGTGTCTTATAAATTACGTGATTGAATTTTTAGTCGTCAACGTTATTGAGGGGAACCATTTCCAGTTTTGTTTGATGAAAATTTTAATATTGTTATTGAAAATAATTTACCATTATTATTGCCGGAATTAAAGGAATTTAAACCATCAGGAAATGGTGAAAGTCCATTAAAAAATGCTAAAGATTGACTAAATGTTACAATCGATGGTAAAAAATATTTGCGTGATACTAACACAATGCCACAATGAGCAGGATCATGTTGATATTATATTGGTTATATATTAAAAAATAATGATGATAATTCATATGTACCATTAAATAGTGATGAAGCCAAAACTAGATTAAAACGTTGATTACCAGTTGATGTATATGTTGGTGGGCAAGAACATGCTGTTTTGCATTTGCTTTATGCTAGATTTTGACATAGATTTTTATATGATATTGGTGTAGTTCCAACTAAAGAACCATTCTTTAAAATGATTAATCAAGGAATCATTTTAGGACCAAATGGTGAAAAAATGTCTAAATCAAAAGGGAACATTATTAGTGTTGATGACGTTGTAGATGCATATGGCGCAGACGCTTTGCGTATGTATGAAATGTTTATGGGTCCATTTACATCATCTATGCCATGAAATGATAATGCTTTAGATGGTGTTCGTAAATGACTTGATCGTGTTTATCGTTTATATTTTTGTTATAAAGATAATGATTTTAAAGTTGAAAATAAAATTTCTGAGGCATCTAATGAATTAGTTGTTTCATATAACAAAATGCTTAAAAAAGTTGGAGAACATATAGATAATTATCAATTTAATACTGCAATTTCAGAAATGATGATTTTTATTAATTCTGTTTATAAATTGAAAGAATTTAATATTGAAATAATGAAAAATTTCACCATTATTTTATGATGTTTTGCTCCATTTCTTGGCGAAGAATTGAATCAATTATTGCAACCAAATAGTAGTTCAGTTAATTTTATGTCTTGACCAAAATATGATCCTAATAAAGTTATTGAACAAATTGTAAGAATTCCAGTTGTTATTAATAAAAAGCCACGTGACATAATTGAAGTAGAAATCAATACTAACGAAGAAGAATTGTTAAAAAGAGCATTAGAATCTGAAAAGGTTCAAAAATTTATTAATGGTAGTCAAATTAAAAACAAGGTTATTGTAAAAAATAAAATCGTTAGTTTAGAAATTTAATATTTTTTAGTAAAATTATTGTTGCTATTATTTAATAGCATTAATACGCATTTTCAATGGTTTATAAGTTTTAAAAACACCATTAAAAGCGCAATATGGAGGTATATACCTATGTTTGCTGTTTTGCAAACTGGTGGAAAACAATATAAAGTTAGTGTTGGTGATACAATTTATGTTGAAAAATTACCTGTTGATATTGGGAAAGATATTAAATTTGAACAAATTTTAATGACATCTAATAAAATTGGAAATCCATTTGTTTCTAATGCATCAGTTATTGCTACTGTTGAAAAACATGGAAAACAAAAGAAAATTAGAGTTATTAAATTTAAATCAAAAAAACACCATTATAAACGTACTGGACACCGTCAAATGTATACTAAGTTAAGTATTAAAGAAATTAAAGAATAATTGTGATTAAAATTGATTTTTATAAAAATGGTTTCATTTGTCAAGGGCATGCAAATAGTGCAAAATATAATCATGATTTAGTTTGTGCTGGAGTAAGTGCCATAATTTTTGGAGCCTTAAATTGGTTTGATAAAGAACAATGTGAAATTGAAATAGGGGAAAATTTTATAAAAGTCAAAGAAAAAAATAACAAAATAGACTTTTTGTTAAATTTACTGAAAATTCAAATCAATGCATTAATGCATGATAAATACTTGCAATACATTGAATTGAATGAACATAATTGTTTATTAAATTAGGAAATATTATGAAAATAAAATTTTATACAAATCTGCAATACTTTGCTAGTAAAAAAGGTGTTGGTTCTACTAAAAATGGTCGTGATTCAAATCCAAAATATCTAGGTGCCAAATTAGCAGATGGTCAATATGCTAAAGCAGGTCAAATTATTTATCGTCAACGTGGTAATCGTATCTATCCATTTACAAATGTTGGACAAGGTAAAGATCATACTTTATTCGCATTAAAGGATGGAGTTGTAAAATACACTAAATTTATGGGTAACAAAACACGTGTAAGTGTTGTTGAAAATAATCCATCAAATAAGTAATAAATATTACATATATATTTAATATTAAAAAATCAAGCAATTAAATTTTGCTTGATTTTTTTATTCCAATTGATAATTTATAATAATTAAGATTTTTTCTTCATTGCAGATTCTAATTCTTCTTTTTTAGATTTATCATCTTCATTGTTAGTTTTTGTTGTTTTTGTACCATTATCAAACATATCTGAAAAACCTTTGAAAGATGAAAATAAATCATCTAATTGACTCATATCAATGTTTTTAAAAGCTTCCTTCAATGAATTGAATAATCCATTAGAATCTATCTTACCATTTTTAAACATATCAGTAGGTGTATTATAAAGTTCAACCAAAAATTCCTCAAATGTTATACTTCTTTGTCCATCAACTTCTTTAATTGAATCTGTATAAAATTTAAATAATTTATCGTATAATTCATCGCTTAATTCGATTGTAACTTTTTTACTCATTATTATTTATTTCCTCCATCCTTAAATTGTTTTTGCACACTATAATTTTTATCTATTTTTTTCTTATATGCATCAAAAATCATTTCAATGTTATAGCCTAAAGCATATCCTAATTCAAAATATTTTTCACTAAATAATTTATAAGTATTAGTATCTTTATAATTTAATTCATTATATAATTTCACAAGATCTTGAAATCTAATAGTTAATTCTAAATTATTTTCTTGTTTAATAGCATCATTAAAGTCAATTTCATTAATATTTAGTTCTAATAATTCAGTTAACAAGAAACATAATACATCAGAGAATTCTTCTAAAACATCAGCGTCATCTTGTCTTTTTTTCATTGATCAATAATTAAAACAACGAGTAGAATTACAAAGTTCCATTAATTCAATCATAATGCATAAATGAGATTGTATTCTAGTTGTATCACGTGAAATATTTTGTGTTGTCTGAATGACTTCATTTAGGCCACTCTGTATTTTTAACATTGATTCTAATTTGTATATCATATTAATTTTGTTAGATAAAATAAAACTAATACTATTATAGTATAAGAATAATTAATAATTAGGACAATATAATGATTAAATTTAATGACAAATCTGAATATAAAAATATCTTAAGTGCAATTTCTTCTAATGAAACAATTTGCAAAGAAAATGGTAATACAACAAAATATGAAATATTTAATAAAACAATGAATGAATATTTTATTGTTTTAGATTCTGATTCAACAAAAAATGAATTAAATGAAATATATCGAGCAATTACAAATTTTTTAGGTAAACAAAAAAATTCTTTTAAAATTAATTTTTCAAGTTTTACTAAATTTTTTGATAAACAAAAAGATATATTAGCTGTTTTAATTGATGCAATCGAATATGCTAGTAATTTTCCTGTTGCTTGGGATGCCAAAACAAATAAAAGTAATAAAATTGAACACTGTTTAGAATTGTCAAACGATTTATTGCCAGTAGCTAATGAATATATGAGTGTGGCAAGTTCAAAAACATTTGTACGATCACTACAAGATATGCCATCAAATATGATGAATCCAGCAAAATTTGAAAGTAAAATTAAACAAAGATTCCAAAATTTAAAAAATGTTCAAATTGAAGTTCTTGATAGCAAAATCCTAAAAGAAAAAGAAATGAATTTAATTTTAGCTGTTGGACAAGGATGTACACAATCTGAAGAATCATCACGAATAGTTGTTATTAAATATTTAAATAATCCAAATGATAAAAATATTAATTGTTTTATTGGAAAAGGTATTTGTTTTGATACTGGAGGTTTAAATATTAAAACTGGCAATTATATGCGTTGAATGAAATATGATATGTCAGGTAGTGCAATAGTTGCAGGTTTAGCTGAATCTCTTGCAAAAAATAATATTAAAACAAATTTTATTGCAATTTGCGCATTGGCAACAAATTTATGTGGAAGTAATTCATACCGTCCAGATGATGTTATTATTGGATATAACAAAATGAGTGTAGAAATTGATAACACTGATGCTGAAGGTCGACTAGTAATGGCTGATGCAATTGCATATGCTGTAAAAGATTTAAATGCGACACGTATTTTTGATATAGCTACTTTAACAGGTGCTATGATTTACGCGCTAGGAGATACTTATACTGGTGTGTGAACTAATGACGAAATAATGTGAAATAACTTAGAAGTTGCTTCAAAAAAATCTGGTGAGTTAGTCTGAAGATTGCCATTCCATCATGATTTTAAAGATTTACTTAAATCACAATTTGCAGATATTTGTAATTCTGTTAGTGATCCTCGTGGCGGATCAAGTCGGGCTGCAATGTTTTTAAAACAATTCACTAATGATTTACCATATATGCATTTTGATGTTGCAGCTACTGCAGATAAAGGTAATGTTGGAACAGGTATTATGTTGCATACGATGTATAATTTTTTTAAAAACAATCAATAGTTTTAAAAAAACTAAATTTAATTGTAATTTAAAAAGAGCAGTTAAAATTTGACTATATTTTAATTAATTTACTAAAAATAATGATAACTAAATTTTTATATAAGAGCATCTAAGTTATATAGTTTATTTTTAGAAATGTAACAAAATAAAAAGTATATTTGTTTATTTTAAACATCAATTATTTTTTAAAAATTGATCTTAATTGTTG
>CAMWTZ010000030.1 GCA_947177385.1 uncultured Mycoplasmataceae bacterium | reverse complement strand
TAGTTAAATATCATGGCAATTGAGATGCTATATATGACGCAATCAATAAAAGAGAGAAAATTCTTTCCAATGAAATAAACGAAATCAAAGAAGATCATATTTTTATAATTAGTGATAAATATCCAGAAAAATTAAAAAATATTCTTTTACCACCTTTTTTTATTTTTTATAAAGGAGATGTTAATTTAATTAATGAAGAAGTTATTAGTGTAATTGGTACTCCAAAAATTAATGAATTAAATGAATTGATTAGTTTGTATAAGAAAACAATTCTTTGTTTTGACAACAAAAATTTAAATGATTCTATTTATCAAACTTTAATTGCTAATCAAAAAAAATTTATAGTTATTTGTGAAGGAGGAATAGATTCATTTAAATACAAATATGATAAAAATATTTTATTAATTAGTGAGTATAATAATTCAACTGATTATCAGTCTGCAATTGAACAAACTATTGAAAGAATTCTATTCGCTTTTGCAAATAAAATATATTTTGCTCAAATAAATAAAAATAATTATGAAAAAATTACAATTAATTTAAAACAAATCAAAAAACCAATATATACTAATTTATATTACAAGTCAATGTTTGATCAATATCAACTTGATCAGCAGTACATTAAATTTATTGAAAAAGTTGCAGATATAACTTAGAAATTAACGCTTATGAATTTAATCATTGTCGAATCACCAAATAAAATTAAAACTATTCAATCATATTTAAATGATGACTATGTTGTTATGGCATCATATGGACATTTAAGAGAAATGAACACAAAAAATGGCTTCAATCCAAAAACATTTGAACCAAATTGAGTAGTAATAGAAGACAAAAAAAATAAAACTTCTAAAAAGAAAATTATTGAACAAATTGTTAAAGCCGCAAAAGAATCTGATAAGATTTTTCTTGCAACTGACCCTGACCGTGAAGGTGAAGCTATAGCTTGACACATTTATGATATTTTAGGAAAAAATGAACAAGAAAAATGTTGTCGAATCACATTTAATGAAATAACTGAAAAAGCAATCAATAATGCAATTAATGATGCTCATAATTTAGATATGAATTTGGTATATTCACAATTCGCTAGAAGAGTAATTGATAGATTAATAGGATACAAATTATCAAGTTTTGTTCGTTCTACTGTTCATGGCAAATCTGCAGGACGTGTTCAATCAATTGCATTGATGTTTATTGTTAATCGTAAATTAGAACGTGATGCATTTATACCATCAAAATGATTTGAAATTAATGCTAAACTCGAAAATGGTTTAGAAATTGAATTTTTTGATGATAGCAATGAATTTAAAAAATATGAAGATGGAACTTCTAATTCTCATAAATTTAAATTTGCAAATAAAGAAGATGCTGATAAAGTATTTGCTAAATTAACAAATGAATTTGAATTTATAGAACAATTACCTACAAAAATTACTAAAGGTGATAAATTTATTCCATTAACAACTGATAAATTATTACAACTAGCTGGTAATAATTTTGGATGATCTGCTGCTAAAACTACATTAGCTGCCCAAAAATTATTTGAAGGTATTGAATTGAATGATGGAACTCATGTTGCATACATTACATATCCAAGAACAGATAGCACAAGAATTAATCCAGATTTTATCAATGATACAAAAAATTTTATTTCTAAAAACTTTGGTCAGGAATATATTGATAATAATTTTACTGGTGAAGAAAAGAAAACAAAAAAAGATAATAATGTTCAAGATGCACATGAAGCAATTAGACCTGTTGATTGTAATATTACTCCTGAACATATTAAAGATTTTGTTGATGAATCATCATACAAATTATATAGTTTGATTTGAAACAGAACAATTGCATGTATGATGACAAGACCAGAATATGAAATTACTGGATTAATTTTTAAAAATGATAAATATCGATTTTATGGATTAAATAGAAAAATTAAACACAATGGTTATTTGATTCTTGATTTCTATAAAAAAATAAAAGAACAATATGATGAAAAAATTTTTAATCTTGAAATAAATAAAAAATATAAAGGTGAAGCGATAGTAGAAGAATTTGACAAATTACCTCCACCATATTTTACTCAAGCATCATTAATTGCTGCATTAAAAGAATCAGGTGTAGGTAGACCATCTACTTATGCAACAATGGCTAAAATTGGTGAGACACGAGGTTATGTTAATGAAGATAAACAAAAGTTAATTCCAACAGAAATGGGGGTTAAAGTTATTAACGAATTACAAAAAGATTTTAGTGATGTAATTAATGCAGAATTTACATCACTAATGGAAACAAATTTAGACAAAATTGCAAGTGGTGAAGAAATTTGAACTACATATTTGAAAGATTTTGCTCCAGAATTTGAAAAGAAATTAAAAATAGCTTTAAAAGAAAATTCTGAACAACGAAAAAATAATCAAGTTAGTGTGGGCCGTTATTGTCCAAAATGTAATTCAGATCTTGTTGTTAAAGAAAGCAGATATGGAAGTAAATTTGTTGGATGTAGCGCATTTCCTAAATGTCGTTATGTAGAATTTGACAACACACCTAATTTGACTGGTGAAAAATGTCCAGAATGTGGATCAGATTTAATTAAACGTAATAATAGATATGGTCAAGAATTTATAGGATGCAGTGGTTATCCAAAATGCCATTATATTAAAAAAGAAAATTAAATATGTTATAACCTTATATATAAGTAAATTTTATAAATAATGGGGAAGTTTATGGAAGTAAAAAGTATTAGTGAATTTAATAAAATAATTAATGATGAAAAATTAACTGTTGTTGATTTTTTTGCTAATTGATGCGGTCCTTGTAAAATGTTAACACCTGTCTTTGCAAGTGTTGAAAACGACTATTCTAATAAGGCTAATTTTATTAAATTAGATATTGATCAATTAAATGAAATTCCTTCACAATATGATGTTCAATCAATTCCTACAATCATTTTCTTTAAAAATGGGAATGAAGTTGGACGTAATGTTGGATTTATGGATTCAGATACATTAATTGAAAAAATTAATACTTATATGAATTCAAAATAATTATTTTGAACTTTTTATTTTAATATACTTAAAATCAGCTATGAAATAAACAATTTGTATTTTATGGTTGATTTTTTTATAATCAATATTTAATTGTTTCTCATACTCAAAATCATTAACATTTCGTAATCCACGAATTATTCATTTGCAATTATTTTCTTTAGCAACATCAGTTGTTAATGCATCAGATCCTAAAATTTTAAATTTTTTAGTTGTATGTTTTTGAATAAAATTTTTTATCTGCTCTTTTCTTTTTTCAAAATCTTGTTTTGGTTTATTTGGATTTTGGCCAACAAAAATTATAACTTCATCAAAAATTAAATCCGCCTGCATTAGGATATTAAAATGTCCTAAATGAAATTCATTAAATGAACCAGGAAATATTGCTTTTTTATATTTTCGTTCTAAAGTTTTCAAATGCAACATTTAAATTTGACTCCGATAAATTATTTAGTGGTTTTTCAACATTATTTATATGAATTTCATCACTATTAATAGTTAAAACATCTATTAAAAAATTTTCTAGCACAACATTTCCGTCTGAAACACCTTTAAAATATTCACTAATTGCATAGTCATATAATTTTATATAGCAAGGTGTATATAATAAATAATCAAAATTTTCCATACTTAAATATTTATAATTTTCACTTGAATCTAAATCAGAAATATTTTCATTAATAGACATTCCAGAAAATACTAATTCTTTAACAACATTACATGCATCATCTAATTTTTGATCACTTAATGTTTTATTAAAAATTATTCCATCCATAGCAAAAAAATTGTCTTTTGGGCTTATTGCATAAAAATCACGTGTTGACTTTTCAAAATTAGGTTTTTGAGGTGATGAACTTGAATTATCACCATTTAAAGCGCTATATATGACATCTCCTGTATATAAAAATGCTCCTTTAATTTGATTTAATGCTAATTTATTAAGAAGAATAGAAGAGTCACTATTAAAAGTGATAATATTTTTATTTTCTTTATTTTTATAAAAATCAAAAATTGCATCATAAACTTGGTTTAATTCTTGAATTTTAGGAGCAGATTTATTTAAAGGATTGTCTTTTTTTAAAACCCCTTCTTTTGGATTGATTCCATCATTAATAGAATTATCTTTAATTAAAGATGCAACATCATAAATACTTCTTGCATCTTCTATCATCATTACACTAGCATTTGAATTTGTAAAATATGAGCTATTAGAAATATATTGAAAAATATTATTATAAGTAATATTTTGATTTTCATTAAGTTCACTAATTTCTGGACCACGATATGCAAATAAAAACTTTTGCATAAAATATGGAACACAATATTCCAATAAATTATTAATACCTACTGACTTACCTATATATTCACATAAACTTCAAGTGAAATCAGTTACTAAATATTTCATATCAAAAAAAGATTCAACTTTTTTCACTTGGTTATTTTCATCTAAATATTCAAGATTAAATTTACTTCATGGAACTGGTTGAATTTGATTTTCAATTGCAAGTTGAGCAATTGTATTATTTGTAGCAATTGCTAAATCCAATGTTTTATTTTTAATAAATGTAGGAATTTCAGCATTTGTTGCATAATATTGATAATTTATATCATATTTATTAGATAAATAATTTTGAACATTTGGGGAAATATAAGACTGAAAATTCCCAAGAACTAAACCGTTTTTAGAAAATGAAAACATTATAAATGGAAGAACTATGAGTCCTGATCCTATAATTAACGATATTCCAATAGATAAAGTATTCTTAATAAATTTATTCATTTTTGGTACCTAATCTATTTGTTTGAGATCTTTTTTTAAAAATGGTATTTTTAAATGCAATTAATATTGCCAATCCAATACTTACCACTACAACAATTGCGCCAAAAGTAACAGCTCACATTTTTATACCTTTAGCCATACTATAAATTTGAGTAGAAATTGTATCAATTTTTCCACCTACTAATCTTGTGATAATAAAGTCATCAAAGCTCATTCCAAATACTAATGCAGCAGCACTGATGATTGATGGTATTAAAAAAGGTATTATAACTTTAAAAAAAGTGTAAATTGAAGAATACCCAAGATCAAGTGATGCTAAAATTAAATTTTTATTCATTTTTTGCATTCTTGGATAAATAAGAATAATTGCATAAGGTGTACAAAAAGAAATATGCGACAAAATTATTGTTGCAAATCCTAAATTTATTTGTAGTGGAATAATTGTCATAGCAAATAATAGTGCTAAACCAATTCCTGAAATAACATCAGGTATGACAATATTAATTTTACTAATACCTATAATTGTATTTTTATAAAAAGATTTAGCATGCCAAATTCCAAAACAAGTAATAATAGCAATAATTGTTGAAGATGGAACAACAATTGTCACAATAATTGTTGTATTTGTTAATGCATTAATAAATTCATTATTTTTAAATAAATTTAATCAATTTTGTCCCGCATTTCAATCAAAAGATAAATTCAAATTATCTTTTGAACTTCCATTTGTAAAGCTTAGTAAAATTACAATTATTAATGGAACATAAATTAAGCAAATAATAAATAATAAATAACTTTTATGAAGAAAATTAAGAATTTTTTGTTTCATTTTTAACCCTCTTCCAATGAATAATAAATTGTACTAATTTTGGCAATCAAACAATAATAGAATACAACAAAAGCATTATTCCGCTAATAACTAAAACAAGAACAGAAGTACGGGCCAGTGAAATACTATTACTTAATCCGTTATTACCTTGATTCATAATAACATCACCAATTAAACCACCATCATTACTATTATTTAGAAATAATGGAACAGATACTGTTGTAAATGATGGCAATAAAACAAGAATAATTCCACTCACTAATGCTGGTCAACATCATGGAATAACAATTACAAAAAAAGTGTATAAATTACCACGACCTAAATCTTTTGAAGCATTAACTAAATTTTTTGGTAATGTTTGTAATGAGTTATAAATTGGTAACATCATTAATGGGGAATATATATAAACCAAGCCAATTATTGTATATATATGTCCATATGTACTATTTAATTCATGATTTAATAAATCAAAAATTGTTTTTATACCAATTAATTTAATAAGAATGTTAATTCAAATTGGACCTGTTACAATCATGACAACAAAAATTTGAAAAACTTTATTATTTGATTTAGATAAAAAATATGCAAATGGAAAAGATAAAAAAAGAACAATAATTGTCGTTACAATTGAAATCCATAATGAATTACCAATTTTAGTAATAACACTACCTGTCATTATTCCTCAATTATTAGTTATATTACCAGTTGAATTATTAAATGTATTTACAATGATAACTACTAGAGGAACAATTACAAATAAAACACTAATAAGAATAAATGGAATAATTAAATTTAAATTTTTAGTGAATGTAAATCTACTAAAAAAACTATGTTTAAATTTACTCATCATTATTACCTCTAATGAAATGAATATCATTTCAATCTACAGCTAAATTTATATTAGATCCAATTTGGTATTTTTTTGTACTTTCAACATTAATAATTTGATCATTTCATTTGCATTTAATATCATACATAATGCCTTTATAAATAATGTCAACTATTGTTGCATTATTTATAAGGCCTAAATTATCTGTTATTTCAAAATCCTCAGGCCTAATTGTCATTAATACAGTATCGTTTATTTTTGGTTTAAAAGATATATCATCATTAAACTTATATTTCTTAAAATCAAATATAAATTCATTATTTATTGTTGTTTTAACTGCAAAAATATTGATGCGCCCAATAAATTTAGCAACTCATGGATTAATTGGAGTATCATAAATTTCATTTGAAGTTCCAACTTGCTCAATTTTTCCTTGAGACATAACAACAATTTTATCTGACAGCATTAATGCTTCTTCTTGATCATGTGTTACCAATATAAAAGTTAAACCAAGTTCTTTATGTAAACGCTTTAATTCGTTTTGCAATTGTGATCTTACTTTTGCATCTAATGCGCCTAATGGTTCGTCTAATAAAACAATTTCGGGTTCAATAACAAGGGCTCTAGCTAATGCTACACGTTGTTTCATTCCACCAGATAATTCATCTGGATAATTATTTTCTTTCCCAATTAATCCAACCAATTTAATAATGTCATTTGATTTTTGATGAATCTCTTCTTTATTTAATTTTCTAGTTAAATATTTTTTTTCATAGCTTTCTTTTTTAGAATTAGCATAATTTTGTCAATATGAAATTTTGTAATCTAAATCATCAAATTTTTCATTTAAAACTTCAATTTTTTCATCAATTGGTTTTTTGTAACGGTATCATTTTTTTAGATTATAAATATCTTTCTCAATTTCATTCATTTTTCTTGATGAAATTTTAAAT
>CAMWTZ010000029.1 GCA_947177385.1 uncultured Mycoplasmataceae bacterium | reverse complement strand
ATGGCTATAACATTACATGTGGCTGTGTATAATTTTTCAACTAAAAATAAAATTATTTATTGTCTTCTTCTTTAACAGTTGCTTCTGTATCTTTATTTTTTTCGATATTTTGCATCATTTGCATTAATTGCATCATTTTTTGTTCAATATCTTTTATTTTATTTTCTAAAGCATCAAAATCTTGTTTAGATTGTAATTCTTTTAGTTCATCTATTTCTTTTTGAACCATTTCTTTTTGATCAGTAGGGAATTTATCATTAGAAATAATTTCATTTAATTGATTAATTAAATAATCTGCTTTATTTTTAGTTTCTGCTTGTTTTTTGAATTGACTATCTTTTTCTTTATTTTCTTCAGCTTCTTTAACCATACGGTTAATTTCTTCTTCACTTAATCCTTGAGCATCTTTAATAGTAATACTATTTTCTTTATTAGTTTTCAAGTCTTTAGCTTTAACTGACATAATACCATTAGCATCAATATTAAATGTAATTTCAATTTGAGGAACTCCTGCGCGTGCTGGTTCAATATCACTTAATTGGAAATTACCAAGTAATTTATTATCACGAGCCATTGGTCGTTCACCTTGAACAATCACTATATCAACTGTTGGTTGGTTATCAACTGCTGTACTAAATACTTGTGATTTAGAGACTGGAATAGTAGTATTACGATTAATTATTGGAGTTGCAACACCACCTAATGTTTCAATAGATAAAGTTAATGGAGTAACATCAATTAATAAAACATCATTAACTTCACCACTTAATACACCACCTTGAACTGCTGCACCCATTGCAACAACTTCATCTGGATTAATACTATGATTAGGATTTTTACCAGTTATTTCTTGTACTAATTTTTGAACTGAAGGGATACGAGTAGAACCACCAACTAATAAAACTTCATCAATCTCATTTTTATTTAATTTAGATTCTTTAATAGCATCTTCAACAGGTTTTTTACAACGATTTAATAATTCTTTAGTTAATTCTTCAAATTTAGCACGAGTTAATTCTTTTTCAATGTTTATAGGGCCATTTCCACTCATTGCAATAAATGGCAATGTAATTTGAGCAGTCAATTGTCCTGATAATTCAATTTTTGCTTTTTCAGCAGTATCTTTTAGACGTTGCATTGCCATTTTATCTTTTGATAAATCAATTCCAAATTCTTTTTTTGTTTCATCAATTAATCAATTGATAATTGCATTATCTCAATCATCACCACCTAATTGGTTATCACCACTAGTTGATAATACTTCAAATGTTCCATCTGACATATCTAAAATAGATACATCAAACGTTCCACCACCTAAGTCAAATACTAGAATTTTTTGACTTTTATCTAATTTTTCTAGACCATAAGCAAGAGCAGCTGCTGTTGGTTCATTTACAATTCTTTCCACTTCTAATCCAGCAATTTTTCCAGCATTTTTAGTTGCTTGACGTTGTGTATCATTAAAGTAAGCAGGAACTGTAATTACAGCTTTGTTTACTTTTTTTCCAATTTTTTTCTCAGCGAATTCTTTAATAAAAGAAAGAATTTTAGCTGAAACTTCTTCTGGTGTATATTTTTTTCCATTAATATCTACAGTGTAATTTGCTTCACCCATATGACGTTTAATAGAAACAATTGTATTTGGATTAGTAATCATTTGACGTTTAGCAGCATCCCCAACAATTATTTCATCACCTTTAAATGCAACAACAGATGGAGTTGTACGTTTTCCTTCTGCATTTTCTAAAATAATTGGTTTACCATTTTCCATAATAGCAACAGCTGAGTTAGTTGTTCCTAAGTCTATACCTAAGATAATTTCTTTTGCCATAATTTAATCTCTCCTTTATATAAAATAAGCATTTTTAAATATTATAGCATACTTATTAGCACTTTAATGTATAGTTTGCTAATTTTTGACTAATTTAACTTTTTCTATTATTCCACCTCCAAGACAAATATTATCTTGATACAACACACAATATTGTCCTTCTGTTACATTTTTTTGCGGATTATATTTGACAATTATTCCTTTATTATTTATTTCAATATTTACAAATTGTAATTCTTGTCTATGACGAAATCTAGCATAAATAGGTTTAAATAAATTTGCATTAGTAATTCAATTAAATTTATTAATTATTAATTCATTAGAAAATAAATATTTTTTTTCTAATGAATCAGGAGCAACATAAATTATTTTTTTGTCTAAATCTTTTTTACAAATAAAATAACGTTCATTTTGTCCACCTAAATTTAAACCTTTTCGTTGACCAATAGTATAATACATTGTCCCTATATGTTTACCAACAATTTTATTTGTAGAAATATCAATAATATCACCAGGTTTATTTGGTAAATAATTTTGTAAAAATTTTCTAAAATTTCTTTCACCAATAAAACAAATTCCAGTTGAATCTTTTTTATTTGCAATTGGTAACCCAACATTTTCAGCAATTTTTCTTACTTCGCTCTTTGTGTAATTTGCTAATGGGAATAAAACATTATCTAGTTGCTGTTGAGTCAATGCACATAAAAAATATGTTTGATCTTTATTTGTATCTTTACACAACATCAACTTGTTAATATCATTTTGATGTTCAATTTTTGCATAATGACCTGTCGCTATATAATCACAACCTATTTCATTAAATGCATAATTTTTAAAAGCAGAAAATTTTATATATTTATTGCATAATACATCAGGATTAGGTGTTCTATTTTTTGAGTATTCATCTATAAAATACTTAAAAACATCATCTCAATATTCTTTTACGAATTCTTTATAATACAATTTTATATTTAATTTTTCTGCAATTTTTTTTGCGTCATCATATTCAATTTGAGAATCACATTTATCAAATTTAGTCTGATAATTATTTTCTTGATTTGCAATGCTATCTCAATTAGCCATATATAATCCAATAACTTCATATCCTTCTTGTTGTAATAGATAAGCACTAACTGCACTATCTACTCCTCCGGATAATCCTACTATTACTTTTTTAACATTGTTCGCCATTTAAACTAAATCTTGATGATGAAATAATTTTGACTTTGACAATTTCACCAACTTTTGCTTTTCCTTTAAAATTTACTACTTTTTGTTGCGGACTATATCCTGTTAATAAATCATCATTTGTTTTTGATTTTCCTTCAACTAAAACTTCTAGTATTTCTCCAACATATCTTTCATTATTTTCTTTTGCATATTTTTTAACAAGTTCATTTAATTTGTTTAATCGTTCACGTTTTTTTTCTAATGTTATTTTATCTTCAAAGTTAACTGCAGGTGTACCATCCCGCTTTGAATAAATAAATGTATATGCATTATCGTATTTTACTTGCTCATATAATTTTAAAGTATTCTCAAATTGTTGATCAGTTTCATTTGGAAATCCAACAATTAAATCAGTTGATATTGCAACTCATGGAATATTTTTTCTAATGTATTCAATATGATTCAAGTAATCAGAAATTTTCATTTTTCTATTCATTCTTAATAATATATCTTCATCTCCTGATTGAATAGGTAGATGAATAAAAGGCATAATATTTTTATGTTTTTTTATGACATCAATAATTTTATTATTTCAATCGAATGGATTAGATGTTGTAAATCGTAATCGTTGAATATTTGTTTTTGCAACATCTTCTAATAAATCTCAAAAATAATATTTAGAATCTTGGAAATCTAATCCATAAGAGTTAACATTTTGTCCAAGTAAAGTAATATCTTTATATCCATTATCAATAAGATATTTAACTTCATTTAAAATATCTTCTTTTTTTCTACTTCTTACTTTTCCTCTTGTGTATGGAACAATACAATATGTACAAAATTTATCACATCCATACATTATGTTTACTCAAGCTTTAATTTTTGAATCTCTAATAGAAGGTAAATTTTCTATTACATCCCCTTCTTTATTTCATATTTCAACTATTGTTTCTTTATTAAAAATAGCTTGCTCAATGATTTGTGGTAATCTAAAAATATTGTGTGTTCCTAAAATGAAATCAACATGTTCATGATTTTCTAAAATTCTTTTAACAATAACTTCTTCTTGTGACATACATCCCGCAATACCAAAAATAAAGTTAGGATTTGTATATTTTATTTTTTTTAACATACCGATTTCGCCAAAAACTTTTTCTTCTGCGTTTTCTCTTACGGCACAAGTATTTAAAATAACTAAATCTGATTCGAAAATATTATCACTTCATTTATAACCTAACATTTCGATGATACCTTTCATTGTTTCAGTATCTCTTAAATTAGATTGACAACCATATGTTCTAATGTGATATTTTTTATCAATACCTATATTTTGAATGTTTTCAGGAATGAAGAAAACATCATCAAGATGTCTAGCACTTTCAATTCTTTTTCTTGCCAATTTTAAGTTTGGCATAAAATATTTTTCAAAATCAATTTTGCGTTTTTTCATAATAAAAATATATTATATTGTTAAAATATATTTCTATGAAAAAAGCGATTATTTCAACAATCTCAAGTATTTTGGGAATTGCTGCTATAACAACAACAGCAGTATTTTTACCTACATATGTTACGTCACAAGGTTATTCAACATACTTTTATAATTTTCGTCAAGCATTAATTGATAATAATGATAATCAAGATGAATTAAAATTTAATGAACAATACATGAGTGCTACAAACACAAATGTACGTGATTTAATTTTAGGATCTAAAAGTATTAATAATGGTACTTATGTTTTATATATAGGTAGTGAAGGATATGAAAATCATAGAAATTTTTTATATGGAACATCTGCTAGAACCGAAAATAATTTTTTATCAGATATAAATCCTGCTCTTAAAGGAAATTTTGGAACTGGATTAAGATTTTTTGTTAGTGAAGAATATAATAGATTCAAAGTTGCCAATTATGGAGAAATACCAGTTTTAACTTATCTTGACGAAATAGAATCATACGATATTAATGCTAAATTTAATTATGAAAATTTAATTATTGAATATAAGAAATTAGTATATGAAAAAGATGTAGAAGGTGCAGAATCTTTAACAGATCAACAATTAGAAGAAAATAAGAAAAAATATGATTGAGCAACATCAGCTCCTAAATTTAATTTTCAACCCGGAGCAACTTATACTGATTGAGAAGGTAAAACTCAATATTTTCGAGCTAGCTATAAATCTGGTATTAAATTTAATGAATTAGTAGATATGGTGAAAAAAATATATCCAACTATGACTGATATGAGTGGAAATTCTGTCGGAGTATTAATTGGATTTAAAGAAGGTAAAATAGTAAATTTATTTTCTGGTTCATTCACCGCATCAACATCAAATGATGGAGATTCTTCATCTGACTCAACAACTTCAACACGTTCTTCTTTTAATCAAATTAGTAGTTTGGCTAATAATCCTTTTTTAAAAACATTTGCATTAAATGATGTTTCAACTGTTACATCTGATAATAGTTTTATTACTTGAATTAGTCAAAATTATTTAAATTAATTTATGCAAATAAACAAAGAATTATTTGATATTTGTTCTAGTAATAATATACCTATTATTAGAAAAAAAACAGAAAATTTTATTATTAATTTAGTTCAAAAAAATAATTTCAAAACAATTTTAGAGATTGGAACTGCTTATGGTTATAGTGCACATATTTGGTCACAAATTCCATCAATAACAAAAGTTGTAACAATCGAAAAATCAATAGAATCTTATAAAATTGCTAAAAAATATTTATCAAATTATAAAAATGTATTTTGTATAAATTTTGATGCATTTGAATTAAAGTTAGATGAAAAGTTTGATTTAATTTTAATTGATGGTCCAAAATCACATCAAGATATTTTGGTAGAAAAATATTTGCATAACTTAAATAGAGATGGAATAATGGTTATTGATAATTTGTTTTTAAAAAAAATTGCTGATTTAAAATTAAAAACAAAGAAACAAGAAAAATTATTGAATAAAATTGATTCCTTTTTAAATTGACTAAAAAATGATTTAAAAAAAATGAATTATAAATTTAATTTATATGATTTTGATGATGGTGTAGGAGTTATTACAAAAAATGAAAACTAAAGAACAATCCAAACGATATTCTAAAAAGAAAAAAAATATTTCTTGTGATAATAATGATAAAAAAAGAATTACATTATCTAATAAACAAAAAATAGTAATAACTATATTGATGTATTTATTTTGTATAGTTGCTATAATTGGTTTAGTTTTTGTTATTGTTTTATAAAATGAAAAAAAAATTAGTTGTAATTATTGGCCCAACAGCTTCAAAAAAAACTACAATTGCTCATCAAATATCATTAAAATTGAATGGATCAATTATAAATGCAGATGCATTTCAAATATATAAAGAACTATCTGCAGGTGTTAATAAACCGGATTTGAAAAAATTATCTGAAGTTGATTACTATTTAATAAATATTAAGCAACTAAATGAAAATTATAATATTAAAGAATTCCAAGAAGATTTTAAAAAATCTTATGATGAAATAATTAATAAGAATAAATTACCAATTTTATGTGGTGGAAGTCATCTTTATATAGATTCTGTTTTAAATGGATATGATTTATCTATTAATTTAGACAAAGAATTAAATATTGTTAGAGATTGATCTATTGAAGAACTTTCAAATTTTGTTAAGAAATATGACTTAGTTTCTTATGAAAAAAATATTAATAATATTTATCGTTTGCAAAGATGTGCAGCATATTTATTAGCTAATGATAAAAGACCAAAATCTATTTTAGAAAAACAGACAAATAAAATTGAATTTAACCCTTTAATTATTATGGTTTATAATAACCGTGAATTTTTATATAAAAAAATAAATCAAAGATTTGATGAATTTTTGATAAATAATAATTGAATTGATGAAGTTAAAAATTTAAATATTAAGTATGGTGAAAAATTAAAAAAATTCCAGGGAATGAAAGCTATAGGATATTTGGAAATATTAGAATCAATTAAAACCAATACTAAAATTGATATTGAGTTGATTAAACAAAAAACGCGGAAACTCGCAAAACATCAATTAACTTGATGTAATAATAAATTTCATAATAAAGTTAAATTTGACCCAACAGTTGACAAATTAGATGACTTAATAAAATTAATTCAGGATTATTATGCTAACTAAACATCTATATATTCATATTCCATTTTGTGCATCAATTTGTAAGTTTTGTGATTTTCAAAGAATAAAAACAAATGATGATAAATTGATTGAAAATTATGTTAGCGAAATTATTCGTGAAATTAAATTAACATCTTTTAAAAAACAATATAAAACAATTTATTTAGGTGGTGGTACACCAAATTTTTTATCAAATAATTGTTTGAATAAATTGCTTTCATTTCTTAGGGAATATTTGGATGACAAATATGAATTTACAATTGAATGTAATCCTGATTTAATTACTCTTGAACAAGTTTTAATTTTTAAAAAAAATAAGTTAAATCGCATTTCTTTAGGCGTACAGTCTACAAACAATGAAATTTTAAAACAAATGAATCGCACTCACACAATAGAAGATGTAGTTCATGCCATAAAATTATTAAAAGAAAATGGAATAAAAAATATTAGTTGTGATTTTATTTATAATTTACCAAATGAAACAATGAATGATTTGTTAAATATTAAAAAATTCATAAAAAATTATCAAATAAAACATGT
>CAMWTZ010000028.1 GCA_947177385.1 uncultured Mycoplasmataceae bacterium | reverse complement strand
AAGAAATTATTATGATAAAATAATTATTACTTTAAATTAATTATGAATGATGTAAAAAAAGCAATACAGCAAGTAGCTAATGAAAATAATGTTAAATTAGATTTAAATAATTTAAGTTTAACATTAAAAGAAACAGGAATAGATTCATTAGCGTTATTAAATTTAATTTTTAAAGTTGAAACTAAATTGGGTATTAGATTAGATGATTCAGAACTTATAAAAATTAAAAATTTACAAGATTTAATTGATGCTTTTTCTAATAAATTAAACAAATAACATTATTTAATTACAATTTAAAAACCATTCTTATTCGAATGGTTTTTAAATTTTTATAATTAAAATTTTTATTATTTTAAATAACTAATGTATTAATTTTTTCTTCAATTTCTTTATTATTTAATAGTTTATTGTTATTTATCAGAGATAGTCCGGAGTTATCTAAATATTTAGGAATAACATGCAAATGAAAATGCATAACCACCTGTCCAGCACTTTCATTCATATTTGATAAAAAATTAAAACCGGATATTCCTACATTTAATCGTTCTAATTTGTTACAAACTTCTTTTGTTAAACTAAATACATAATCTAAATCATTATTTTCAGTTTCTACTAAATTTCTATAATGTTTTTTTGGAACAATTAATGTATGTCCATAAGAAATTGGATTAATATCTAGAAAAGCAATTGCGCCTTCATTTTCAGCAATTTTTTTAGCAGGAATTTCTGAATTATTAATTTTACAAAATAAGCAATTTTCCATTTTATTTCCTTGTTTTATTCTGAAAGGTTTTCATTAATTTGATTTATTATTTCATTCATTTCATCACGATTAACATATGGTGATTGTAAACGACAAATTGTATCATTTGTTTTTAAAAGCATATCGCCATTACCTCATAAGTATTTAGCGTATGTTTCTCCAATTAATTTATTAGATTCACTTTCTGAATTTAATCTTAGTGTAATAACATTATTAAAATATTTTGATAATTGTAATGTTTCATCATTAATTGCACCAAAACTAACAATAAAGATAAAGCCAACTTCAAATGATTTTTCTAATAATTTAGTAAATTCATTTGCAAAATAAGATTTATCTCAAACCATTAGTTCATCTAAATTATTAATTGCAATAGTTTCAATTGGCATAATTTTTGAGTTTTTATTTTTTACATTATATTCATGAATACTCATACAATCAGAACGTTTAATTATTTCTAAACGTTCATTCATTTTTTTAGTTAAATTTTCTAAAAATTCTTTTGCTTCATCAAAATTTGAATAATAATTAGAAACTTGTGGTAAATTTGATAAATTTCGAATTGTTTTGTTACTTAAATCTATTAAATTAATGCTAACAAGTTTTTTACTATTAATAATTGCCAAAGACAAGATAATGTTTGATAACAACATTCCTCTTCCATCACCTTTTGTTGAACCATAGATTGCCAAATTTGGTTCATATAGTGCATTTATATAATAAACCTTGCGATCAACAAATTTACCAATACCTAAGCAATAATGATTTGCAAGATCAATTTCTTTAATAATATCTTTAATTGCAATGATTGATTGAAGTGATGCTTTTTCAGAAATATTTAAAACGTTTTCTTCAAATCAATATTCAAATTCATTATCTAGATTTTCTTCTTTAAATTTAGAAATTAATGATTTAACAGAACGTAAATCTGATTTGGATAAAAATTTATATTTTAAAGTAAATGATTGATACATTATTTCAGTATCGAATAATTTAGAATTAATATTATTTTTTTTGAAAAAATCATCGATCTTAGCAATAAAACTATTTGCTTGAGCTTCAATTTCGCTATAATAATCGTGCGAAACGCTTACTAAATTAGTAATTTTTCCAATTGGAGATAGATAATTCTCTTTTTCCAAATTTTTTAAAAATGGTTGTATATAGCTATATTTTTCTTTATTAAATTTTTTTTCTTTTACTAAAAATAATTTGTTTGATGAAGAAGAATCAGATTTTATTAAACGAGTCTGACTTGATTTTTTATAGACTTTTTTTCCTAATAAATAAAGAACATATGAAATTAAAGCAAAAGAGAAAATTATTAAAATTATTGGTGAACCAATTTCAAATAAAATAACAAAAAAGAATGAAGGCAATCCACCATAAGCATACGGACTAATATAGAATCATTGATTAGTTGAACTTACTTTGTTTCAATCATTAGTTAATCAATATTGTAAATATGAATTAGGACTACCATAAAAATATTTATCAAATGATAATGAACCTGATAAATCTTGATCTTGACGATAAACAGTTAATACTCCAATAGACGAAATAATTACAGCTATTAGAAATCAAAGAAAAATTGTAATAAAAATAAACTTTGGTTTAAATACTTTTCTAAACAACAAAGGAAATCATGAAAAAATTATTAATAAATATAAGAATAAATAAGCTAAATATTTAGTTCATCCAAAAATCAAAGAAAATATTACTGAATCAAAAAATGCACCAACATAAGGGACACGAACTAATGAAAGTGTTAATAAAATTAATAATATTATTCTAAAAACTAATCATAAAATTTTATTAATTTCATAATTACGTTTATTTTCAACAAATATTGTATTTACAGAATCATTTGCTTGTTTGTCTTCCGAAACAATAGGCAATGATTCTACAGTATTTTTTTCTTTGTTTTTCGATTTAAATAAATTCATATATTACCTTATTAATTAACACTCAATGATTGTAATTAGAACAACTGGCCTTTTATCAAAAGTTTTTTCAAATAATTTCATAACCATTTTTTTCATCATTTTCTTACTTGATTTGTGATCAATTAGATTCTTTTTATTAGGAACAAAACAATTAGGTAATGCTTTTTTAAATGATGAAATTATTCCATCAATTGCTTCATTATTTTTATTTGTATTAGAAACAATGCCAAAGAATTGATAATTAATTTTATCAATAAACATTTGTTTTTCTTTATTAAAAAAAATAGTTATAGCAATTGTTCCAGCTTCACTTAATTTTTCGCGTTCATAAATGATTGATGTCGAAGAATCATCATAACCAGCTTGATTAATTGAACATTCTTGTAATTTAATGTTATTAATTTTTTTATTTAAATTTCCGTTAGAAATACAAATTTCTTCACCATTATCTAAAAACATTACTTGATCAGGTTTTGTTCAAGTTTGCGATGATGAATTTCGATATTTAACAAATGATTTATATAAACCTTGAATTGGAAAAACATATTTTGGTGATAATTTATCTAATAAAAATTTTTGATCTTCTGTAGATGCAGACATTGGTAAAACATTTTTTGGCAAAATATTAATATCTAAATCAATCTTACTTAATTGATCTAATAAATCAGCAGATAATCCTTCATATCCTGGAACAATTTGAGTTCCAAGCACAAACGTATCTGTATAATTGAAAGTAATATTAGAATTTTGCTTATTTGTTAAAGATAAAAGATTTTTAAATAATTGTTCTTGAATAGAAGAAATGATAACAATAGCATTATTACTACTATTAATATCTGATATTTGTAAACATTGTAAACCTTTTATATTAATTAATTTTTGTTTGACAATATTAGAAAAAACATTCATAAAAGTATTACTATAAATACTGAATGGACGACCTGTATTTTTGGCAATATTTGCCAAATTAACAATTGTATTTACATCAGAATCTACACAAGCAACAAATATTCTACCTTTTGCATTTGCTGCTATTTTTTGGTAAAAATCTGAGTTTTTATAATTTGGAGATGTAAATCCTGAATTACGATCAACAATGCCCATTCCTGGAATCAAGGCAAGAACATTATTTCTAACAATATGGTCAATTTTATTTAGTTGAGATTGAAAAATTCTTGATCTATCATTTGAAATAATAAAGTCATCAATAAAGACTATAGAGCCATTTTGTGTTTTAATTACTCATCCTAATGATCCAGGAACAGAATTTGCAACTGAAAATGGAACAATCTCTGTTTTATTTAAAATAATTGGAGAAAAAGGTTCTGCAATAATAAACTTAAGATTAAATTTACGATTGCTTGATCAATAACGTTTTTCCAAAAAAGTTTCAATAATTATTTTTCCAATATGCGGACAATAAATTGGAACATCATATCCAATTTTATCTAATAAATGAACAATTCCACCATAGTTACCATGAGTTGGATATCCAATGAAAATTCCCTTTATTTTATCCGCATCTTTTTTAAGAATATTAAAATCTGGTGTAATAGTACTAATACCATATTTAACATTAACTGGTATTTTAACACCACAATCAAAAATAAAAATATCGTCATCAATTTTGATAACATAACAATTTTTATTACGTTCGTCTTGCCCACCTAATGGCAAAAATCGAATATCACTCATATTAAGTTCTCTTTCGTTAATAAAATAAATTAAAAAATTTGTAATAAGCTTAAATAGCCTGTTACAAATATTATAAATGAGAAAATGTAAAGTTTAAAGTTTTAAAAACTATAAATATTTATATTCTGAACAAATATTTTTAATTGCAAATAAAGAATTATAAATTTTCTTAGGTGGTTGGTTTATAATTTTTGCAATTTCTTTTGGTTTAGTATTCAGAAGATACAATTTAAATATTTTTTGATCTTCAGGAGATTTTATTCTATTTAGAATTTGCTGATAAATGACTTTTAAATCATAATTTTGATTAAATTCATCAAAATCATTTTGAAAGCAACAACAATTATTTGCAAATTCATTATCTGGAATAGAATTTGTTAAAACTTTTTGTTTGTTGCTAGCAAAATATCGATTCAAAGCAATAATTTGTTGAACAAAAATCTTTTTTAAAATTGTTAAATAATCATATTTTTCAAGCATACTTTCTTTAACATTTTTCATTGCTTTAATTGAATTGTAAAGGACGGATTCAAAATCTCCATCTTCATAGGGTAAATTAACAAAATTTTTTCTTTTTATATAATTTCCTAAATTGATAAATTTTTTACCATATTTAGTAATTATTTCAGTAATAAATTCATGGTTTTGAGTATTAAATAAATTTGTAATTGTTTTTGCATCTTTCATTTTTTCTCTCCAATACTTATGGTATTTATTAAAGAAAAAAAATATTACGCATTTAATACTATTTTTTTGGATATTTTATTCTAAAAAAAGATAATAAAATTCCTGTTGCTACAGAAACGTTTAATGATTGCACATTTCCATATTGATTTATATGAATTAATGAATCAGATTTTTGTTGGACCAATTTACTAACACCTTTATTTTCATTACCAACAATAAAAACAGTTTTATTTGGATAAGATTCATCGCTATAAGATTTTGATTTATTTGTTAATGAAGAAGCATATACTCAGAAATTCATTGCTTTTAACTTGTCAATAGTTTGAGAAATATTTGAAACTTCACAAAATGTTAAATAACTAACTGCATTAGTACTATTTTTTATTGCAATCGAATTAAAAGGAGAAACTTGATTATATTTTTTAAAAATTATTGCATCAACACCAAAAGCATCAGCTGATCTTAAAATTGCTCCCATATTTCCAGCATCTTGAATTTCATCTAAAATCAATATTAAAGCATTATCTAATTTATCTAATTTATTTGTCAATTCATAAAAAGATAATAAATTATTTGATTTATTAATAGTGAATGCAATTGTTTCTTTTTTATAAAAAGAGTTTTGATTAAAAAAAATTGAATCTTTATATGAATAATTTATTTTATTTTTTTGCAAAATATTTATATCAAAAAATTAATTTTTAAGTATAAAAACATGATCAATATTTAGACCATTGTTTATTGCATCTAATAATGCTTTCTTGCCAAAAATATATTTTGAATTCAATTTATAATATTCCTATATCTATTAATTTTTTTCGTAACAAATCAGCATTAGAAAAATCTTTTAAATCAACATATTTTTTTCATTGTTTTAATAAATGAATATTTTCTTTTGTATGTAAATTATCAAATTCAATCCCTAATATTTCTAATGAACTTATTAATTCATTTAATTTTTTTTCAACATTAAAAGAATCATTTTTATTAATAATTTGATTTAGTTCTTTAACAATTTTATAAATAACAGTAACAGCATTAATTAAATTTAAATTATTTTCTAAATGCTCAACTATTTCTGAATTAATATATTTTTCATTAAAAATAATTTCTTTATTATTAAAAATTAAAATATTTTTAGCTTTATTGATTGTTAATTTAATTTTTTTTAATTCATTTTCCATTTGATTCATTGTATCTTCCGTATAATTTAATGGATTAGCAATTCCAGATTGATAAAAAAATCAACGTAATGATTGTCATGAATAACTTTGTAAAATATCTTTTACTAAAATAAAATTGTTCAAAGATTTAGACATTTTTTCGTTATTGATATTTATCATTCCAATGTGTAACCAAACTTTGGCTAAATCACAATTATATAATGCAAGATTTTGAGCATTTTCATTTTCATGATGAGGAAATTTTAAATCCATTCCTCCACCGTGAATTGTTACTTGCTTACCAATTAATTTATTAATTAAATATGAACATTCACTATGTCATCCTGGTCTACCTTTAAATCAAGGTGAATCTCATTTAATTCCTGAATTAGTTTTCTTTCAAAGAACAAAATCATTTAAATTTTTCTTATTTTCATCAATATAAACACGCGTGCCACTAATTAGTTTATCCATATTTTGATGTGAAATTGATCCATATCCATCAATTGAAGTAACATCAAAATAAATATCACCTATTTCATTAAAATAAGCATTATTTTTTAAAACTAATTGATTAATATAATCAACAATTCCTTCAATATTATCTGTTACTTTAGGATTTATCATTGGCAAAATATTTAATTTATTTAAGATTAAAAAATATTGATCTGCATAATAATTAGATAATTCTAATTCTGACATATTTTTATTTTTAGCTGCATTAATTATTTTGTCATCAATATCAGTAATATTAAGAACATATTTCACATCTCGTTTTAAATATTTTAAAAGACGATGTAATACATCAAATGTTACTAGTGGTCTAGCATTTCCAATATGAATATGATTGTAAACTGTTGGTCCACAATTATACATTGAAACAAATTGTTCATCAATTTCTTTTAATGTATTAGTTTTAGAATCATATAACTTTAACATAGTATTCTTTCTCAAATAATTTTAATTTTTATTATTTTGCAAATTTTTTATTTTTAAATTATTTTCATCTATAACTTTCATGAATGATTTAATTTGATCATTATTACAATTAATTTTATCTTTAGAAATAAGATTTTTTAAAATACCATTTCTAGAAATTAATTCATGCTTATAACAATTATTTATTAACTTAATTAAATTATCATAATTGTAATCAAAATTATTGATTACACTATTAGACTTATTGAAACAAAAAATAAAATCATCATAATAATTATCATCTAATATTTCAGAATATTTTTCTCTTACAAAATTTAAAAAATCTGATTGTTTTTCAATAATTGATAATTTTGAATTATCATTTTCATAAAAATCTAAAATTAATTTAATTTTATTCATAAATTGATAATGAATTTTAAATAGTTTGTTTTGGATTTGATCTGGAAATTTTTCAAAAACAATTCGAGTTGCATCACGGCTAGATAAACATGCAATAATAATTTTGTCATAATTATTTTTAACTAAATTGCAATCAATTAAAATATTATTTCTTGAAAAAATTTTATTTTCTAAAGATTCTTTATTTAAACTGTTATTTTTAAAATTATTAAATAAATTAGTTATTTTATTTTTAATGATTGATTGACTAAAACTTAATTTTTCAAATAAAAATTTGGAATATTCTTCTA
>CAMWTZ010000027.1 GCA_947177385.1 uncultured Mycoplasmataceae bacterium | reverse complement strand
ACACACAGATAATCACTTGGTAAATTAATTTTTTTATTATATTTTTTATAAATTTTATTTGTAAATTGTAATAAATCATCGTTACAATTTATTTTAAAATTTGTTCCAAATTTAATATTTAAAAATAAATATGATAACTCACCTAATAAAATAACATTATCAAAATATGATAAGCTATTTAATGTTGTTTCAAGATTTTGTTCATTTATTAAACCAGATAAAATAAGCAAAGATTTAGAAGTAATTTTCTTTTTAAGATTTAAAATATTTTTAATTTCATTTTTTATTAAATAACCAACGCCAGAAGCATCACTTTTAAATTTTTCAATTCCATAATTTGAAGAAATTCTATGATAAGCTTGTGCAAAGTTATCATCTATGTATAAGTCACATAAATTTGCTCAATACAAACCTAAATCATCAGTGTAATTTGATTCATAATTAACAATTTTATCGTCTACATAATCATGAGTAAATGCATTATCTAAAAAAAATAAAGATTTTGGTGGTAAACCATCTATAATTTTACTTAATTGCTCATTTTTAGTTACTTCTGTATATTGAGCAACAGTTCTATTCATTCCAATTTTTTCAACAAGTTCATCGTAAAATGCTTTTGAATTTGTTTTGTGCTCTAAATATTCTTTATAAGTTTGGTAACGTTTAGCAGTTGATAAAATAATTAATTTAACATTATTATCTAATAGATGCAATATTGAATCAATGACATTAAATTTTTTATCAAATTTATTTATTGCTAGTGAATCTGAATCTATATGTAACAAAACAACTTTATTTTTTAAAAAAAATTCATCAATGGTTACTAAGTTGTTATATTTCATATCATTCCTTTTGAATATATTATATTTTAATAATAAAAAATGGAGCATAAACTCCATTTTTAACTAAATATTTTGAAAATTAAAGTAATGATTCTACTGCTTCTTCAACAGCATCAAAATCAACAGGTTCACCAACTTCTTTATTGTATAAAGGAAGAACAACATTATTATTTTTGTCTACAACAAATACTGATCTAAATAATGTCATATATGGATCCATTAAGATACCATAATTTTCACCAAATTTACGAGTTCTATAGTCACTTAAACCAATCACATTAATTTGATTAGACATGCATCAACGATCAAAAGCAAAAGGTAAATCTACACTAACATTTAAAACAACTACATTAGGATTGTTTTCATATTTTTTAGCAAAGTGACGAGTTTGTGCATCGCATACTCCAGTATCAATTGATGGAATACAAGAAATAACTTTAATTTTTCCTTCATAATCTTTTAATGTTTTAATGTTGCAATTTGAATCAACTAATTCAAAATCTGGTGCTTTATCGCCAACATTTAATTTTTTTCCTAAAATGGTGAAGTTTTTTGCATCAAAATTAGCCATTTTTAATCTCCAATTATTAAAATTTGATAACTCTTTAATTATAATAAAGCAAAAAATAATAGTTGATGAAATATATTGTTAAAATTATAAAAAGTGAATAAACGAGAGTAATATGGATAAAAAAACGCTAATATTAGTTGATTCTTCAACTACATTAACTAATAAAATTGCAAAAGAGAATGGAATAATAATTTTGCCTTTGATGGTTTATAAGAGTAATGAAAAAGAAAATAAACCAGATACTGCATATCTTTATGAATCATTTGAAATGACAAATGAAGATTTTTTGAAAATGAGTGAATCTGGAGATAAATTCAAAACAGGTGCAACTCCGATTGGTATTATTGAAGAAGTTATAGATGAACAACTTAAAAATTATGACCAAATAATTTCTCTTTCTATTAGTAAAAAATGATCATCACAATATGAACATCTAAAAGGTTTATCAAATCAAGAAAAATATAAAGACAAATTATTTGTAATTGATACTAAAGAATTTGGTTATAACACTGAATATCTTGCTCTTGAATTAAGAAAAAGAATCAATAGTGGAATTTATACAATTGATGAATTGATAGATTTTGCTACTAATTTTAATAAATATGTCGCTTCTTTTTTCTTATGTAGATCTTTTGATGGACTAGTAAATAGTGGAAGAATTCCAAAAATCATTGCAAAATTGTTAAAATTTGCAAAAATTTATCCAATAATCAAAGTTGATGATGGAGAGAATAAACTTGAAGGAATAATAAAAAATACAATTGATTCCAATAATAAAATTATTAAATCGATTTATAAATCATTTGATAATAAATTAAGTAAAAATAATATTTTAAAAATAGGAATTTTAACTGCATGCAATAGTGAAGAATATATTAATGAAGTTAAACAAGATATTATGAAAGCATTTGATGTTAGTGAAAATCTTATTGAGATAAGACCTGCACCAACTATTTTTATAAATATTGTTATGAGAAATGCTATTTGTATAAGTGTAATAACAAATAAAGAAAAAAATTAATTTTGTTTATTTTGTTTGCTAATAAATTCTGAAATCTTTTTTGATAATTTTGATAAATCAAATTTAAATTTGCTAATGATAAATGAGATAGTTTTTTCACCTAATATTGATGAGCGAGCAGCTTTTTTTTGTTCATCATTATTCATGAATTCATGAATTGATTGATTTGTTGTTTCATAATATCCAAGTAAAATTTTGGTAATTTCATCATCAGTAACAGATATATCAAATTCTTTTTGTAAATCAGCAAAAATTAATTCTCGCATTACTGTTTTTTCAGAAATGATTCGTAATGCTTTATCATCTAAATTAGTATATGTAATTTTAACCATTTTCATAATTTCAGATAATTCTTCTTGATTGAATTCAAATTTATAAAATTGTACTAATGTGTCCATAGATTTAGTAAACAATAAATCATGAAGAATAACTTTATTTAATTGATCATCACGATAAGTATCATCTTTATTAGCAAAAATTGTATTAATTTTATTCCGATGTGATTCAATTAATTCTGGTTTCATTGTAATATCATCAATTTCAATGACATTTTCTCAATTAATTGGATTTTTTTCAATAATTTTACTTTTCATATTTTTCATTTTCCTCCATTGAAATTAATTTATTTTTAATATCTAAATCTGAAATTAAATTGTATAACTTTAAACGATTTTCTCTTTTTTTATAAAGATTTAATATCTTTTCATAATTGTTTAATTCTAACTCTATGTTTTTAATAGCATTACAAACAGCGGTTCTACTTACATTATTTTCATCAGCAATTTCAGATAATGTCTTATCTAAAAAATATGATGCTTTAAAATAATCACATTGTTTATTTGTTAAAAGTCCTTTATATAAATCAAACAGTTCAATTAAATAAAAGTGTTTATCAATATTTGTCATACTATTTTAAACTAGACAATAACCCTATAACAAATTTTTCTAAATCAAATTCATGCAAATCTTGAATTCCTTCTCCAAGACCAATAAATTTAACAGGAATATTAAACATATCTTTAATTGCAAGAACAATTCCACCTTTAGAAGTTGAATCCATTTTAGTTAGAATTATTCCTGATAATTTTGCTGATTCGTTAAACATTTTTGCTTGTGATAACCCTGATTGTCCAGTTGTTGCATCAATAACTAATAATGATTCATGAGGTGCTGTTGAATCAAATTTATGAATAATATCATATACTTTTTTAAGTTCATTCATTAAATTAATCTTATTTTGTAAACGACCTGAAGTATCACAAATGATAAGATCATATTTTTCACGATAACCTTTTTCTAATCCTTCATAAATAACGGAAGCAGTTTCTTGACCTTCTTTTTTAGGTAAAACAATATCAACATTTAATCTAGTAGCCCAAACTTTTAGTTGTTCAACTGCTCCTGCTCTAAATGTATCACCAGCAACTAATAAAACTTTTTTATTTAAATCAACAAAATATTTCGTAATCTTTGCGATTGAAGTTGTTTTACCAACTCCATTTGCTCCAATAACAAGAACTACATTAGTTTTATCATGGGATAAATTAATTTGTGTTGATAAGTTTGAATCTTGAATGTAATATGTAATAATTTTGTCTAAAAGAATCTCTTTAATCAATTCTTTATCATCTACATTTTGGTAGCGAACTTCATCTCGAACGGATTCGACAATTTTGTTAGCAACATTATATCCAATATCATAAGAAATTAAAGTTTCTTCAACTTCATCATAAAAATTAGAATCATCTTTGTGATATTTTTTTGATAATTCATTTATAGCATTATCTAAATTAGAAGATGATTTTCTTAAACCACTGTCAAATTTTTCTTGTGTGGTTGATTTAAAAAAACTATTTTCAGCATTCTTTTTAGATAATTCATCAACAATTTTGTCATCATTGTTTTTTTTGAATTTATTAATTATTTTTTTAAATAAATTAGCCATTTGTTTCTACACCTAATTTTTTTGTATTAATCTCTTCAAAGCTAGTTCTAACTATGTCTGTCACACCTTTAACTCTCATCATTGCACCATATAAAACATCACACATTTTCATAGTACCTGAACGGTGAGTAATGACAATGAATTGACATGAATCACTAAATTCTTTTATTAACTTTGCAAAAGTACTTACATTTGCTTGGTCAAGTGCAGCTTCTGCTTCATCTAATAAAACTAATGGGAACTTCGAAGATTTTAATAGAGAAAATAAAACCGCTAATGCAATTAATGTTTTTTCACCACCAGATAATAAGACTAAATTACTAACCTTTTTACCTGGTAATTGAACAATAACATCAATTCCAGATTCCAAAACATTGCTAGGATCAGATAATTTAATTTCACAACTTCCGCCACCAAATAATGATTTAAAAACATTAGGAATAATTTCATTTACACGTTTAATTACTCCAACAAAATCACTTTTTGCTTGTGAATCTAATGTATTAACTAACTTAATCAAATCCTGTACATTTTGCTTAGCTTCATTATGCTCTTGCTCCATATTTGCCAGCTCATCTTCTCGAGATTTTAATGTATCTAAAGCAGTAAAATTAATATTACCTAAAGCTTTAATTTCTGAATTTAAAGATTGGATAATTGAGCGAGCTTCATTCAAAGTTATATCTAAAGGTTTATTGTATTCTTCAACTGCATTCTGAATTGTCATGCCATAAGCATTTAAAATACGTTCTTCAACATTAGATATTTGATTTTTTAAGCTATTTAATTTAATTTCATTATTTGAACTTTGAGAAATTAAACTATTTAATTTACTTTGAAATTCTTCATATATACTAGAATATTTTGCTAATTGATCTTGAGTAGATTCTTTAATTTCATCTAATTCTTTCAATTCAGAGTTTGTCTTATTTTGCAGTGATATTAATTCATTTAGTTCATTTTCAAAATCTTGAATAACAATTTCTGATTTATTACCATCAGTTGTTAAATTATCTAAATTACTTAATTCACTACTATGCATATCAATTTTATTTAAAGATGATAATAATTGTTCTTTTGATGTAGATAATGAAATAGAATTGTTACGTAATTTAACTAATAAGTCATTATGTTCTAATTCTAATTTTTTATATTCAACATCAATATTTAAAAATTTTTGATTTGCTATTTCATATTCATCTTTTGCAATTTTTATTTTTTCTTCTATATTAAATATTGCATTTGATGAATCTAATTTTTGTCCACCACTAATTGCTCCTGATGCATAAATAACATCACCATCTAAAGTTATTATCTTATAAATTGCATTAATCATTTTGGAAATGTAATTTGCATTTTCGATTTCATCAACTATCACTACATTACCTAATAAATTTAAGATTGCATTTTGATATTTTTCATCATATTTAATAAGTTCATTTGCAATACCAATATAACCTGGCAAATTAGTCATAATTGTTAATGTATCTTGTCTAACATCTTTTGCTTTAATTGTATTTAATGGTAAAAATGTAGCACGACCTAAACGATTGTCCTTTAAAAATTTTAAAGCTTCAATACTAACTTTATCTGTTTCAACAACTAAATTGCTAATGGCTTTACCAAGACTAGTTTGAATAGCCATTTCATATCTTTCAGGAACTTTTATTAAATTTCCTATAGTATTGATAACTCCTGGAAATCGTTCTTTAGCATTTAATAATGCACGAATTCCACGGTCCATACTTGTGCTATTTTCAAATCGATTTTTTAACTCATTATATTTTCTTTTTTTATTTTGAAAATCATTTGAACATTCATTGTATTCTTCTTTTAAAGATTGCAATTTAGATGAAATTTCATTAATATGAGAATCACATTCATTAACAATATTTTCATATGTTTCAATTTGCTTCTTTAAAGAAGCTGCAGTATTTTCTTCCATTGAAATTAGAGATAAATACGATTGCTTTCTTTCTTCAATAGTTCCTTGTGATAATTGATTTTCTAGATTAGAAATATAACGTGTTTTTTTATAAGTTAATTTATTAATTTTTTCTGTTAATTCATCTTTTTTTTCACTTAAATTTTTGATTTTAGAATCAACTTCATAATATTTTGATTGACAAGTATCACGTAATTCTTTAGAAGACTTAACTTCATTATCATAATTAATGATATTTTGTTTTGCTAATTCTACTTTATTAGTAAGTTCTTTTAATTCATCTGTTCATGTCAAATAATCTTGAACAGAAACACTTATTTCATATTTTTTTAATTGTTGAATCTTTTCATTATATTGTTTAGCTTTTTCTACTTGTTTACTCAATTCTTTAATTTCACGTCTTAAAGTCTGTTCAAATTGATCTAAACGAGATAAATTATCTGTGGCTTTTTCTAAATTACGAAGAGTTTCTTCTTTTTGTTTAATATATTTTCCAATGCCTGCTGCTGATTCAAACATTTGACGTCGTTCTTCAGATTTTGCTTCCGCAAATCAATTAACAGAACCTTGCGTAATAATACCTAGAGATCCTTTCCCTAAACCAGAATCAATAAATATATTGTTAATATCTTTTAATAAACATGGTTGATCATTTAGTGAATAAATTGTTTCACCAGTTTTTCTAATTAATTTACGTGATATTTTTACTTCATCTAAATCAGAATGCAATACTCTATTGGTGTTATCAAATGTCAATTCAACAAGAGCATAGTCAGCTTCTTTCATATCATTAGAACCAACAAATATCATATTTGTTTTTTCTTTACCACGTAAAGTTTTATTACTTTGTTCCCCCATAGCTCAACGCAAGCCATCAACAATATTAGATTTACCAGATCCATTTGGACCAATTACACCAATCATTGTATTATTAAAATTTAACGTTAATGGACGTGCAAATGATTTAAATCCCTCTGCATAAAATTTCTTAAGAAATACCACAAATGTCTCCTATTTATTTTCCATTTTAGATTTAATTTGTGATGCTATATCATAACTAATATCACCAAATAAAATTGTTATTTTATTTTGAGATATAACACTACCTTTTGCACCCATTTTTTTAAAAATATTTTGATCAATATTAATTGGATGTTTACAAACAATTTTTAGACTAGATATTGTAGCAATTGCATCTACAATATTACTAATTCCTCCAAATAAATTAATAAATTTATCAATATCGAAATTATCAGCTGTTGGTTTTTTAATTTCATTATTTTTATTATTTAATTTATTCTTTGCTTTTTTATTAGCAATTAAATATGCAATACCAAAAGTAGAAATATACAAAATTTTATTTTTTGTTTCAGTTTTCATAAATACTATCCAATTAATTTTTTTGAAATTTTTTCTAATTGATTATTTAACGATAAACTAGCAATTTTAGCATTCGAATTAATCAATTTTATTTTAAATGTTTTACTATTAATTTTATTAGTAATTCCATCATTTTTTACAAATAAAAATTGTTTAAATTCATTTTTTAAATTTAATGTAATTGTTTGATTCTTATCTAAAATTATTGCTTGATTTAAATATTTATTATTCAGAGATTTAACAGGATTATATTCATTGAATAAATATGTATTATTGTTTAATAAAATTGGATTGTTCATAGATCTATTTAATCCCGTTGAACCTAATTTAGTAGAGACAAAACATCCGCTTCCAAAATAATCATAAAAATAAACATCATTTATTGAACATTCAATTGTAATTGGATTATTTTCGGAATATAAAAGTAATTCATTAATTGCAAAAATGTCATTATTATCCATTTTTAAGTTTAAAAGGTTATATGTCTCAAAATTTAAATTTAAATCAATGTTTCAATCTTTTATTTCATTAGTCAAAAAACCAAGATGTCCAAAATTAATTCCAATAATTTTAATTTGCTGTTTATAGTATAATTTCATTGCATTTAGCATTGTTCCATCACCGCCAATGCAAATTAAATATTCAAAATTATCTTTTGATTCAACAAAATTTTTGTTTGAATTTAAAATTTTATTTTTTATTTCAAAAAATTCCTTTTCATTTAGGAATGAAAAAAAGCTTATTTTATTTATCATACTAATATTTTACTTATAATATTTTTTAAACAAAAAAATAGCATAAAAATTAATGAAATATTAAATAT
>CAMWTZ010000026.1 GCA_947177385.1 uncultured Mycoplasmataceae bacterium | reverse complement strand
ATATATTATTGACAAAATTAAATCTAATTTAATTAATATTGATGAATTATCAAAATTTGAAGTTAGAAAAAAATTAAAATTGGATGATGAAAAAATTTTTAAAACATTTATTATTTTATTTGAACTTTATAATAAAAAATTTTTAGATTATAATTACTTGGACTTTAACGATATCATTAACCTCACCAATGATTTACTATCAAATTTTCCAGTAGTTAGACAAAAATGGTCAAGTCGTTTTGATTATATTTTGATAGATGAATTTCAAGATACAAATTATAGCCAATTTAAATTAATTGAAAACTTAGCTAATGAAAATTTTGATGTTTTTGCAGTTGGTGATGAAGATCAAATTATTTATACATTCCGTGGTGCTGATCCAAATATAATTTCAAAATTTTTATCACATAATCCAAAAATAGAAATATTAAAATTAGAGCAAAATTATCGATCTACTAACCAAATATTAAATGCCGCTAATGCATTAATAGCAAATAATAAAAATAGAATTGATAAAAAATTATTTAGTACTAATGAAGATCATATTAAACCAATTTTGTGTGAATTTAATAGTTTAGATGAAGAGAGTGCTTTTGTTGCTAAAAAAATTAATGAGTTAAAAAATAATGGTGTTGAATTAAAAAATATTGCAATCTTATATAGAAGTAATTATCTATCGCGTTCATATGAGCAATCATTAATCTATTATGGAATTAAATATAATTTATATGGCGGTTTTAAATTTTATCAAAGATCAGAAATAAAAGATATTTTAGCTTATTTGCAAGTTATAAATAATGGTGATGAAATGAGTTTACGTCGTATTATTAATTTACCACGGCGTAAAATTAGTGATCAAGTTGTAAATTATATTTTGCAATATTCCTATGATAAAGAAATTTCTTTTTTACAGGCATTATATGATCATAAAAATATAGATATATTATCTGATTCCCAACATCTTTCAATCCAACAATTTATTGAATTATTAGATGACCTTAAGTCACAAGATAAAAATGATATTGGCAATTTTTTTGATTATTTATTGAAAAAAATTGATTATATAAATTATGTTGAAAAACAAGATCAAAAAAAATCAGATTCGATTAAAAAGAACTTATTAGAATTAAAAGAGTCAATTATTAGTTTTAAAAATAGAAATCAAGAAGAATGATCTCTATCTAATTATTTGCATGAAATTGCATTGTTTACTACATTAGATGATAAAAAGAAAAATGAAAATGCAGTTACCATGTCTACTATTCATTCATCAAAAGGTTTAGAATATGAATATGTTTTTTTAGTTAGTTTTAATGATGGTATTTTTCCGTCATTACACAGTATTGTTGATGGAATTGAAGAAGAGAGAAGATTAGCATATGTAGCAATTACAAGAGCTAAAAAAGAATTATATTTGTGTTCAAATGAAGGATTTGATTTTGAAACTAAAAAAAGTTTTATAAAGTCAAGATTTATAGATGAAATAGGATTTGAATTAATAGACAAATATAAAAAATCATTTGTTAAAATGAGTGATTTAATGTCAAATTGATTCGATTCAAAAAATAATAAAAAACTTAATAAAAATGAATATTATAACTCAAATCAAATAAATACTTATCATGTCGGTGAATGTGTTGTTCATACTGTTTTTGGAACTGGATATATAATAGGAATTTCAAATGATATTTTAGAAATTTCTTTTCCTCCACCTCATAAAATTAAAAAAATTGTTTATAATCACAAATCTATAAAAAGAAAAATTGAATAATGGATCTAAATAAATTTAAAGTAATTCAAAATTATTTTCAATCTTGGCACAATCAAACAAGAAGTCAATATTTTTCTAATAATCATAAAGTATATAAAAAAACCATTAAACAATTATTGTCTTATAACATTAATAGTGTTTGTTTTATTGATAATTTATTAGATAGTTTTCAAACATTAACAATTGCTGATGATTTAATTAAAAATGGTGTTATTACAACATATTTAGAACAAAATAATAGTGATTATATTTGCAACAAAATTAATTCAATTTATGATTTAGACACTAGAATCAAAGAAAAAATAGTTTTTAATAAAAAAGAAATTTATGATTTTAAAAAAATTGATTTAATAATTGTTCCAGTTTTAGTTAATTATGAAAAATATGGTTTTATATGAGATGAAAAAATTAAAAAAATAATTAATAATTTTAATGGTTTTAAATTAGCAATATCATTAAAAGATAATTCATTGGAACATTCAACATTCAATGAAAACAAAATGGAAGAAATATTTATTAAATTTGACAGTATGGTATTAGTTTAAATAGCAACGTTATATTATGAGAATATTATTTATAGGTGACATTTTTGGTAAAACTGGCATTAATGCAATAAAAGAAATTTTAAAAAAAATCAAAGATGAAAATGAAATTGATTTTGTTATAGCTAATGCTGAAAATGCTACAAATTGTCGAGGTTTATCTTTAGAAGATTATCTAACACTAAATAAATACGGTGTAGATTTTTTTACAATGGGAAATCATACATGAAATAATGATGACATTTATAACTTATTAATTACTAAAGCTAATATTATTCGACCATATAATATAAATTTTCAAGATAAATTTAATCAATATGGCACAGGTAGCAAAATAATTAAAATAAAAAACTTTAATGTCCGAATTACTAATTTACTTGGAAATTCTATAAGATTTAATAATATTCAAACAAATCCATTTAAAGCATTAAAAGAAATTATAAATTTTGATCAATTGGAAAGTGATTTTCATATTGTTGATTTTCATAGTGAAAGTACTGGAGAAAAAAACGCATTATTCTTTGAATTTAAAGGGAAAGTAAGTGCTATTTTAGGTACACACACACACATCCAAACTGCTGATGAAAGAATTAGATTAGGAACAGCATTTATTACAGATATTGGTTCAACAGGACCATCAGAAGGGATTCTTGGTGCTAAACCAGAAAATGTTATCAAATATTTTAAAAATGAAATTAATCATTTCATCATTCAAGAAGATGATTATTCAAATTTTCAATTTTGTGCAGTTGTTATTGATTTAGATGAAAAAACTAAAAAAGCAAATTCTATTAAAAGAATCTTTATTTATGGCAAATAAAAAAACAATAATTAATTTTGTATAATTAGCATATTGAATATTTAAATTATTTAGGAGTAACTATATGAGTAGTGGTGCAATTGCTGGTTTAGTAATTGGAATTGGAATTCTTTGTTTATTATGTGGTTTCATAGGTGGTTGATTTTTAGCTCGAAAAATTATTAAAAATCAATTAAAGAAAAATCCTCCAATTAGTAAAGAAACAATTAGAATGATTTATACTCAAGTTGGTCGTAAACCGACTGAACAACAAATTAATGAAATATATAATAAAGCAGTAAAAATCAAATAAATGGTCAAATTTATTAAATCTGCTAATTTTGTATCAGAATATTTTGAAGATAAACGAAAGCAAATTTGTTTTGTTGGTAGATCAAATGCAGGAAAGTCTAGTTTAATTAATGCATTGGCGAATCAAAATATATCAAAAGTTTCAAGCACACCTGGAAAAACACAATTAGTTAATTTTTTTGATTTTGATAATATTGTTTTGGTAGATTTACCAGGATATGGATATGCTAAAACAAGTAAATCAGATAGCGAAAAAATTCAATCTTTAATTTTTGAGTATTTAAATTATTCAAAAAAATTATCTGCTATTTTTCAATTATGTAGCGTTGATGTCATTACTGAACAAGACTTGCAGATTTCTTTTGAATTAAAGAAAATTTCAAATAAATTTAATTTGTCTTATTTTTTAGTTTTAACAAAGATAGATAAAATTAAATTTGGTAAATTGAAAGAACAACTTAAAAATGTGCAAAATTCATTTCATTTAGATACTAATGATGTAGTTTGTATTAGCAGCAAACAAAAAATAAATATTAATATCATTAAGTCAATAATCAATAAATTAGCAAAAAAATAATTAATTTATATTAATAAATAAAAATAATAACTCTCATCTATGTTATTATTTTTTTATTTTTATCTTTATTTTTAATATATAATAAATTTAACAAACCAATGAATGATTTGTGATAAGTAATATTATAAACATATCAGTAATAATTTATATTTGATACTTTTATTAAAAGTATGATCACTTTTATTTATTTTTTCAGAGTTTAGTGTTTACTAAACATTTTATGATATTAGTCCTCTCAATTTGGAAATTAACTAAGATAAAATAGTAGAAACTATAATTATTTGTGCAAAATTTTATTGATATTTTTATATATTATTTATTTTAAAAAATATTAAAAGAAGAAAGATAATATGAAACAAACTAAAATTATTAATCCTGATGGTTTAGTTGTTGAAAATGATAATTCATCAATAACAGGAAATGGTGTCGGGAATACTTATACATTTTTAGAAGACAAACTTTTAATAGAAAAATTGGCTCATTTTGTTCGTGAAAGAATTCCTGAAAGAATAGTTCATGCGAAGGGTGCAGGAGCTCATGGATATTTTGTATGTACTAATGATATGAGTAAATATACAAAAGCAAAAATGTTCCAAAAAGATAAAAAAACACCTTTATTCATTAGATTTTCTACTGTTGCAGGTGAATTAGGATCATCTGATTCATTAAGGGATCCAAGAGGATTTGCAATTAAATTCTATACAGAAGAAGGAAATTATGATATGGTTGGAAACAACACTCCAATTTTCTTCGTACGTGATGGTATGAAATTCCCTGATTTCATTCATTCACAAAAAAGACATCCAAAAACTCATTTAAGAGATGCTAATATGGCTTGAGATTTTTGATCATTAACTCCTGAATCAATTCATCAAGTAACAATTCTTTTTTCTGATAGAGGAACACCAATGACTTATCGTCACATGCATGGTTTTAGTTCTCATGCATTTATGTGATATACAAATGAAAAAGATTATGTTTGAGTTAAATATCACTTTAAAACAGATCAAGGTATAAAAAACTGAACAGATGATGAATCAATTGAACTTTCTGGTAAAAATCCTGATTTTGCTACTCAAGATTTATATGAAGCAATTGAAAGTGGAAATTTTCCAAGTTGAACAGTATATGTTCAAATTATGAAACCTGAACAAATTTATACTACAGAATATGATCCATTTGATGTAACTAAGACTTGATCACAAAAAGAATATCCATTAATTGAAGTTGGAAAAATGGTTCTAGATAAAAATCCAGTTGATTACTTTGCAGAAGTTGAACAATCCGCTTTTAGTCCTGCTAGATTTATACCAGGAATTTCAGCATCACCAGATAAAATGTTACAAGCAAGATTATTTGCATATGAAGATGCACATCGATATAGATTAGGTGTTAATTATCAACAAATTCCAATTAATTCTCCTAAAGATATTTGTCCTTTTTCAACTCAAAGAGATGGATTTATGACTGTTAATGGAAATAGTGAAGGAAAAATTAATTTCACTCCATCTTCACTAAATGATTCATTATATAGTGATAATGTTGACACTGTTCCACATATTACTATTAATAATATGGTAAAAGGTAGACATGATTATGAATTAAGTGATGTTGATTTTAAACAAGCTGGAGTTTTATTTGATGATGTTTTAAATGATACAGAAAAAGAACACTTAATATACAATATGTCAAATTCAATAAAACTAGCAGATATTAATATCCAATATCGTTGAACTGCTTTATGTTATAAATCAAGTAAACTTTATGGATCAATGTTAGCTAAAAAATTAAATTTAGATCTTGATAGAGTTATTGAATTATCAAATATGAAACAAGCTGAAAGAGTTAAAAATACAATTCCAAATGTTTAATAATTAAAAAGGAAATTTAAAAATGAAAAAAGCATTTAATATTGTTTTTGCAATCATATCATTAATTTTATTAGTATCGTCAATTGTTGGTGCATCTTTAGGATGTCCATATGCATTAATTTTATTAGCACCAGCAATTCTTTTCTCTATTAAACCAATTTGATATATGATTTCTAAATTAAATATAAATTTTAAAAATAAATAATAAACAATATTTTTACCAAAAAATACTAGATTGTAATCTAGTATTTTTTTGTTTATTTTTAAAAATAAGTATTAATTAATTTAATATAATTAATATTAATTTTGTTTAACAATATTATGCTTAAAGCAATTGAATATCAAGAATCATATTAGGAACAAATTATATGAATGAAAATAAAAAAAATGATCATCTAAATTATGAAAGTAAGATTTACGATTTTTGAATTCAAAATGATTTATTTAACCCAAAATCAGATAAAAAACCATACACAATTATTTTACCTCCACCAAATGTAACAGGAAAATTACATTTAGGTCATGCTTGAGATGTAAGTTTACAAGACGCTATTATTAGATATCATAAAATGAATGGTTATGACGTTTTATGAGTTCCAGGAACAGATCACGCAGGAATTGCCACTCAAACAAAATTTGAAGCTATTCTTAAACAAGAACAAAACGAAACTCATTTTAGCTTAGGTCGAGAAAAATTTTTAGAAAAATTAATGATTTGAAAAGATGATCAAGCTAATTTTATTCACAAACAATGAGCAAAAATGGGACTTTCATTGTCTTATAAATATGAAAAATTCACAATGGATGCAGATATCAATAATGCTGTGAATACAGTATTTGTTGAATTATATAAGCAAGGATTAATTTATCGCGATAAAAAGCTTGTAAATTGAGATCCAATTTTACAAACTGCAATTAGCAATATTGAAGTAATTTATAAAAATTCTCAAACTAAAATGTACTATTTTAAGTACTTTAATGAGTCTAAAACCAAATATTTAATTGTGGCTACTTCTAGACCAGAAACAATGTTTGGTGATGTTTGTCTTGTAATAAATCCTAATGATACACGTTACAATTGAACAAAAAATGAAAAATTTATTAACCCAGCTAATGATGAATTATTACCAGTTATTTTTGATGAATATATTGATATCGATTTCGGTACAGGAGTTATGAAATGTACTCCAGCTCATGATTTTAATGATAATGCATTAGCAAAAAAGCATAATTTAAAATTAATTAACATCCTAAATCCAGATGCTACAATGAATGAAATTTGTGGAAAATATCAAGGTTTAGATCGTTTTGTTTGTCGTGAAAAATTAGTAGAAGAAATTAAAGAAAAAGGGTTATTAGAAAAAATAGAAATTAATGATAGTCAATTACCATACTCTGAAAGAACCGGAACAATAATTGAACCATTTTTATCCTTACAATGATTTGTTAAAATGAAACCTTTAGCAGATAAAGTTATTGAAATGCAAAATGGTAGTGATCCTGTAATTTTTTATCCTCAAAAATATAATGATACTTTATTGACATGATTAAATAATATTGAAGATTGATGTATTAGTCGTCAATTATGGTGAGGACATCAAATTCCAATTTGATATAACAAAAATAATAATGATATATATTGTGATCTTCAACCACCTAAAGATATTGAAAATTGAATTAGAGATGATGATGTATTAGATACTTGATTTTCATCAGGATTATGACCATTTGTAACTTTAAATTGACCAAATGAGACTAATTTATTTAAAAAATATTTTCCAACTGATGTATTAGTTACTGGATATGACATTATTTTCTTTTGAGTAAGTAGAATGATGATGTTTAGCAAATATTTTACATCTAATAAACCATTTAAAAATGTTCTAATTCATGGTTTAATTCGTGATAAATTTGGTAAAAAAATGTCTAAATCTTTAGGTAATGGTATTGATCCTATGGATGTAATTGATCAATATGGTGCAGACACTTTAAGGTTATTTTTGACTTCAACAGCATCTTTAGGCGAAGATTTAAATTACAATGATGAAAAAGTATTAGCTAATTGAAATTTTTTAAATAAATTAAAAAACGGTTCACAATATATTTTGAATTATATTGATCAAATTGATTTAAATAATTTAACAATAAATTCAAATGAATTAAATATTTTGGATATATGGATTATTGATAAATTGAATGAATTAATTAGTTCTGTTAAGAGACTATTTGAAAAATTTAATTTTGTTGTAGCTACAAAAAAAATTATTGAATTTGTTTGAATTAATTTTTTTAATACATATTTGGAATTTACTAAATTTTTAGTTAAAGACAATAATAAAAATACAATAAAAATTCTAACAATTGTTTTATTAAATATTCTAAAAATATTACATCCGCAATGTCCTTTTATTACTGAAGAAATTTATCAATCATTTTTTAAAAATAAATCAATTATGAATGAACAATATCCAGAATTAATTAATTTAAATATTGATTCTCAAAATTTAATTTTGGCTAATCAATTAATTAATATTATTAATATTAGTCAAAAATATCGAAGTGATATGAAATTAAAAAATAAGGATTTAATTAAATTTTGCTTGTCAACTACTGATAATATTAATTTTGATGAAAATAAAATTAATTTATTTAATAAATTTTTAAATCCTT
>CAMWTZ010000025.1 GCA_947177385.1 uncultured Mycoplasmataceae bacterium | reverse complement strand
GAACTAGTTCGCCAGTTTTGCTTGAAGCAACAGGAGATTTTGCGAAGATAAGTTTGATTTTAATAATCAATAATATTTTAATTATTTAATTAATAAAAAATGAACTATTAAAATAGTTCATTAAATTAAAAATATTCCAAAATTAATCAATTTCTAAACTTTTAAAAATTTCATCTAATTCTTTATCAGGAATAGTAATTTTTTGTTTTTCTTTTTGATTAGTTCTTAATTTATTTTTCTTATCATTGAATTGATTTAATGCACTTTTAAATTTACTTAATGAATCACGTTGTTTACGAATATTTTGTTTTTCTTTATTTAATTCTTCAAGACGTTTTTTAATTTCATTATTTTTCTTAATTTGATCTTGGAGTTGTTCTTGAGAAATATTTTCTGTAGTTTCAGGTTTAATTTCTTCATTTACTTTATATAAATCACGTAATAAACTATTTTCTTCACGTTCCAACATTTTTTGCGTTTGTTTAATTTTGATTTTTTCTTGTTTTTTAATTTCATTATTCTTTTTTAAATTAGTAAAATATTCTTTACTTAATGAAAAATTAAATTTAATAACAGAAATTTTTGATGCTCAATAATTAATTACTAATCCAATTATTCCATAACCCATAAATAATGTGAATAAAACAATAATTGCAATATATCCACCTACAAAATTAGTTACACCACTTGTAAATCAAGATGTTGGTGAAAATCAAAAACTCGCAGCACTTTCTAAAAGTAATGAATCAGCATTTGAATTTTTTAAAACATAATAATTTTTTAAAGCATTATAATCAGGCGCAATAAAGTTAAAAATAGTTAAAATTATAAATCCGGCTAAAATACTTAATAATAAAGAGTTATAAATTCAAAATTTTATTAATTTTTTATTTTCTTTTTGATTAATATAATCAGTTTTAATTTTTGAAAAATTAACAATAAATGCAATAGTAAATAATGCAATAGTAAATACAATTAAAAAAAATGCTACTCAACCTGCTGGTGCAAAGATAACTATATATGAACTTAAATTAGAATTAAATTTAATAGCGTACATTGAATTTGAATAAACAAATGATGTTGTAGAATACCCAGGATTATTTGGCATCATTGTCATTACAAATAAGAATAACGTTGTAAAAATAATTAAAGTAAAACTAAAAATTCATAATTTAGATTTATTATTTTTACAAAAATCTCAAAATTTATTATTTAATGTTTTAGTTTCTTGTTTTTGCATACTGAAATTAATTACTATATTTATTTTTTAGTTAATAAGTTAATTCCATCCATTTCAGATGGTTTAGGTATATTATACATATATAAAATTGATGGTGCAATATCTTGCAATTTTCCATTTGTTTGTTTTATTTCAAATTCATTAGATAAAACAAATAAAGGTACTTTGGCAATACTATGTGTTTTTACAATATTACCTTTATTATCAACCATTAAGTCAGCATTACCATGGTCAGAAGTAATAAGAAGAGTTCCATCATACTTATCTACTAAATTATATAATATTTGACATTGCTTATCTAAAACTTTTATTGCTTGTTTAGTAGCATTGAAATTTCCTGTATGTCCCACCATATCTGCATTTGCATAATTCACAACTATAAAATCATATTGATTAATTAACTCTTCAATTTTTTTAGTAATTTCATTTGCTGACATTTCAGGAGCTAAATCATAGGTTGGAACTTTTTTAGATGGAATCAAAACAAATTCTTGATTTTCATAATTTTTAGAGTCACCACTATTGAAGAAAAAAGTTACATGAGCGTATTTTTCAGTTTCAGCAATATTTAATTGTTTTATTTTGTGTTCAGATAAAATTTTGCCTAAGTTTTTAGTGATTTTTTGATTATCAATAATTGAATAATCAATTGGAGTATTACTATGTTCACAAATACTTATAACATAATTATTTGTTAGCCGATTTGGTTGATAATCAAACAATTGATTATTTTTGTAAAAATGGATAATTTGTTTGATTCGATCTGCTCGATAATTTAAAAAAATAATAAAATCATTATTTTGAATTTTATAATTTTCATCTATATCAAAACTAGTTGGTTCAATGAACTCATCATCATGTAATAATTCTTTTTCTTTTTGTAAGTATTCTTCTAATTTTATTTTTGAACAATATTTGCATTGCATTGCATTGTAGAATTTTTCAGTTCTATCAAAGTTCTTATCTCGATCCATTGCATAATATCGTCCACTAATACTAACAATTTTTGTTGTGTTTTTTAGTTTAGTTTTTAATTTCTCTAAATCCTCTGCAAAAACATATGAAGCAGTGTCTCTTCCATCAGAAATTAAATGTAATGAAATATTTTTATTATGTTTTTGAAAAAAATTTATTAATTCATCAAAATGATTGGCATTAGAATGTACTTCACCATGTGAATACATTCCACAAATATGAATTGGTCGATCATTTGCTAAACAATCTTTGACTCATTTTTGATTTAATAGATATTGCTCTAACTTATTTTCTTTAACTAAATTATTAAAAATCTGATTAATCCCTAAAATCGTTTGACCACTTCCAATTGTCATGTGTCCCAATTCAGAATTACCAAACTGTTTCTTTTTAAGACCAACTAGTTCTTCTGAGGCATCTAATTTGCAAAATTTATTGTCTTTTAATAATTTGGAAAAAAAATCACTATTTGCCGCATAAATTGCATTTGTAGATTCATTATTTTCTCCAATTCCAAAACCATCTAAAATTGCTAAAATAACTTTTTTCATTACTTACTCATCTCAATAATATTTTTTATTTTTTCACAATCTAAACACTCTTTACCAATTAATATCCCATCAATATTATTTTGCTCTAAGAAATTTCTAGAATTTTGAACATTAACACTTCCACCATAAACAATGTCAAACGAATGATTAAATAATAGTTCCAGATTTTGTTTTATTAATCCAATTATATTATCAGCGACTTCCGGATTCATAGCATTATTAGTACCAATTGCAGCAATTGGTTCATATGCCAGAATAATATTTTTAAAATATTCTTTATTTACTTTACTTAAAATTATTTGTAATTGTTCTAGTAAAAAATTTGCTAATAATTGATTATTATTAAAGTCTATTTCATTTCCAAAGCATAATAAAACATTCATTTTACAATCAATTGCTTTTTTAACTTTTTCACTTAATGATTCAATTGTTTCATTAAAATATTTAAATTCTTCTGAGTGACCTAAAAGAATTCATTTAATATTTTCAGATTGAATTTGTTCAATTGCCACACTAGAAGTATATGAACCAAATCCAAATTGACAACCAGATTGAATTCCAATTGGAATTTCACTAAACATTTCATTCATTTTTAATGCATAAAAACTATTAATAAAAAATACACATTTTTTTAAGTTTACTTCTTTATTATTTTTTCATTCTTCTATTTCATTAAAATATGAAATTAATTCTTTTTTTGTTTTATTTGTTTTTATATTGCTAAAAATATATTTCATTATAAACCTAGATATTTCTTCATCACTTCAACAATTTCAATTGATTCTTTCATTAATTGATTAGTATATTGAGTATCAAATATTAATTTGTCATTTATTGGGTATAAATTTGTATAAATTTTAAATTTTGGTTCAGTTCCAGAAATTCTAAATTTAACTCAAGAATCTCCATCAAATAGATAATCTATTGAACTGGCTTTTTCATTGTATATTTTTTTTGTTATTTTTCTTTTACCAATGACAGATAAATCATTATCTTTTAAATTTTCAAAAATTTTATTTGCAATTTCTTTTCAATTATGACCTAAAATTTTAATTGATGTTGTTTCACCATATCAATGACCAAATTGTGGGAAAATTTCTTTTTCTAATATATCTATATAATCCATTGATTTTGATAAATAACTATATGCAATTTCTAACACTAATGCTGCTGTTTGGAATGAGTCTTTATCTCTATTTATTGTGCTAGGTAAAGCTCCAATAGCTTCTTCAAATCCATTAATATATAATTCATCTTTTGTTAATTTATTAATTTCAGCTCCAATTCATTTAAATCCAGTAGGAGTCCGAATTATTTTAGCATTTCATTTTTTTCCAATTCGATCAATTAAATTATTAGAAATATATGTGCTCATAATTATTGGAGTTTTATTTTTATTTTTTAATTGTGTTAGTTTGTAATATGTTTCAATAATTCCTGCTTGATTACCATTTAAAAAAATTCAATCATTTTCTTTTTTAATTGCAATAGCTAAACGATCAGCATCTGGATCTGATGCTAAAACGATATTAATATTTAAAGTATCTGCTAAAGTAATTGCTCTATCTAAAGAAATTGGATCTTCTGGATTGCAATTTAAAGCATTTTCAAAATTATGATCAGGATAGTTTTGACTAGGAACATCAACACAAATATATCCTAATTTATTTAAAAATTTTGACATATAGTATGATGCAGTTCCATGCATTGATGAATAAACTAATTGTAAGTTCTTTTTATTTAATTTTGTATTAGGCAATGATTTTATTACATCTTTAAAATATTCATCAATGAATTTTTTATCAACAATGTCATATTTATAATCTAAATTAATTTTGCTATTTAATGCATCTTTTCATGAAGGGAGATTTTTAATAATCTCATCTGCTTCATTAGGAAGAATTTGTGCACCGGTTTCGTTATAACATTTAAATCCGTTGTATTCTTTTGGATTATGACTGGCAGTAATGTTTATTCCACCATTAAGATTCATTTTACTAATTAAATATGATGCAATTGGAGTTGGTAATAAGTCATTATTTTCAACTATTATTGGTATAATACCATTTTCAAATAATGTTGATCCTACAACATCTGTGTAAAACATTCCATTATACCGGTTGTCATGGGTAATAAGAACTTTAATCTTTTCATTAGGAAATTTATTTTTTAAATATTTTGCATATCCAACAGTTAATTGCTTGTATGTCTTTTCATTTAAATAGTGATTTCCTGGTCCAATTTTAGCTCGATATCCAGCAGTACCAAATTGGATGGGTTTTTCTGAAAAAGCAACAGAACATTCGTCTTCTGACATTTCTTCCATTATTTTTTTATATGAATTAGATATATCTTTATTTTCTAATCAAGCATAATATATTTCGTTTCTCATATCATCGTTTCCTATTTGATTGAAATATTAAATTATATTACTTAAAATAAAAAATCTTACATATTTTATGTAAGATCAAATATTATAAAAATTTCTAATTATTATAAATAAGATTATTTTTTTGCTTTAATTTCAACATGACTAGTTGATTTACGACATGTATTACAAAATTTATTTAATGTCATTTTTTCAGGATTATTTTTTGCATTTTTCTTAGTTAAATAATTGATATTTTTACAATCAGAACATTGCATTCTAATACCACGTTTTACAGCCATAAAATTACCTCATTCACAATAATATGTTAATAACATTAAATATTATATATTAAGTTTTGCATTTATCTATTTATAAAAATAAAAATATTAATAAAATATTATACATTAACAAATATTATAGGTGATTTTATAATGTTTAAGCGTAATGAAACTAAACAAGTTGAATTTAATAATATAGTTATTGGTGGTCAAAATAATGTGGTAATTCAATCAATGACTAATACAAAAACTGCAAATATACCCGCTACTTTAAAGCAAATTAACGAATTAAGAGATGCTGGATGCGAAATAGTTAGAATTGCTGTTTTTGATGATGAAGATGCAAAGTCATTAGATGAACTTGTAAAAAAAAGTAGTTTACCATTAATTGCAGATATTCATTTTAATTTTGAGTATGCAATAACTGCAATTAAATCTGGAATTAAAAAAATCCGTTTAAATCCAGGTAATTTAGAAGATCCAGAAAAACTTAAATTGATTTGTGACTATGCTAACAAATATAATGTTGTAATACGAGTTGGTGTTAATAGTGGATCACTGCCAAAATCAATTATTGATTTGTATGATGATCAAGCTGTGCAGATGGTAGAATCTGCTAAATATTACATTAAATTATTAAATAATAATTGTTTTGATAATATTGTTGTTTCATTAAAATCTAGTGACCCTCTTGTTACTTTGAAAGCTTATCAATTGGCTAGTAATGAATTTAATTATCCATTGCATTTGGGTGTAACTGAAGCTGGTCTATTAGAAGACTCAATCATTAAATCATCAGCAGGATTAGCTCCATTACTTATTCAAGGAATTGGGGATACAATTAGAGTTTCAATTACAGATGATCCGGTTAAAGAAATTTATGTTGTCAGAAAATTATTAAATGTTTTGCAAATTCGTTCAGATATGGTCAATATAATTAGTTGTCCCACATGCGGAAGATTAAATTATAATATGATTCCAATTGTTAATGAAATCAAAGAATATACCAAAAATATTAATAAAAAAATTACTATTTCAATTTTGGGTTGTATTGTTAATGGGATTGGCGAAGGAAAAGAAGCTGATATTGGTTTGGCTGGTAGTTATGATAAAGTTATTTTGTTCAAAAAAGGACAAATTTATAAAACTATTCCATCAAAAAATGCTTTAGAAGAACTAAAACATTTAATTGATGAATATTTAAAAGAGATTAGTTAATTCGATTATCTATTTTATTTTTTAATAATTTTATAAATTCATCATAATTAACTGTGATAGATTCTTCTTTTCCATATTCACGATATGTAATTAAATTAGGATTTTTTACTTCATTGTCTCCAATAACAATTTGGTATAAAATCTTTGAAGTTTGCGCTTCTCTAATTCTTTTAGATAATCGTTCTTCACGGTCATCCAAGTTAACTCTAAAACCTAAATTATTTAGTTTATTATATAGTTCAGTTGCAGTTTTTAAATGGAATTCATTATTAACTGGAAGAATAATAATTTGATTAGGTGCAAGTCAAAAAGGTAAAACACCTTTTGTTTGTTCTAACAATATTGCTAAATAACGTTCATATGTTCCAATTACACCTAGGTGAATCATTACTGGTTTAGAATTTTCTCCATTTTTATCACGATATTCTAATTGAAATCTTTCTGGTAATAAGAAATCTAATTGGATAGTAGACACTGTTACAATATGTCCTAATGCTGTTTTAATTTGAAAATCAATTTTTGGACCATAAAATGCTGCTTCTCCAACCATTTCAATATATTCAATTTTGTTATCTATTAAAGCTTGTTTCAATTGTGTTTCAGCAAAATTTCACATTTTTTCATCACTATGATATTTTTCTTTATCATTAACATCTCTTAGTGATAGATCAACACGTCAAATTTTTGATCCTAAACCATTATGAGCATCTTTTATCATTTGATAACAATTTGCAACTTCATCTTTAATTTGATCCAAACGACAAAAAATGTGTGTATCTTCAAGAATCATTTCTCTAACACGTTCTAAACCTGTTAGTCCACCTGATGATTCATAACGGTGCAAATTAGAATGTTCACACAATCTAATTGGTAATTCACGATATGAGTGCAAATCATTTTGATAAACCAAAATATGATGTGGACAAGTCATTGGTCTTAAAACTAATTTTTCATTATCGACTTCCATTGCTGGAAACATTGAATCTTTATAGTGATCTCAATGCCCACTAGTTTTATATAAATCTACTGAACCTAATACTGGTGTCATTACAGGTTCAAAACCATATTTATGTTGTAATTCATTAATATATTTTTGAATTTGATACTTTATTTTAGTTCCATTAGGTAATCAAATTGGTAAACCTTGACCTGCTAATGGATTAAATGTGAATATTTTTAAATCTTTTCCAATCTTTCTATGATCACGTTGTTTACGATCTTCAAGAACCATTAAGTATTCTTTTAAATCATTTTCATTATCAAATGCAACACCATAAATTCGGTATAATTGATCATTTTTACTATCACCACGTCAATAACTACCACCAATATTTAAAAGTTTAAAAGCTTTAATTTTGCTAGTTCTTTCAACATGTGGTCCACAACACAAATCTTTAAAATCACCAGATTTATAGAATGAAATTTCTTCATTTTCTGGAATTCCATTAATTATTTCTGTTTTATATGGATTATTTTTGTAGTAATCCAATGCCTCATTTTTTGTGCAAATAATTTTTTCAAATGCAGCTCCACTTGCAATAATTTTTTTCATTTGTTTTTCGATTTTATCGAAATCATCAATTGAGATTTCTCCATCAACACTAAAATCGTAATAGAAACCTTCATCAATTGCAGGTCCAATTGCAAATTTTACATTTTTATATAATTTTTCTAAACTAGCAGCAAGAATGTGTGCTGCACTATGATTTAAAGTTTTATCGATTTTCATTTTATAACCCATATAAATTATAAATAATTTAATACTATTTCTTATTATCTAATATTTTAATAACAATTTCTGCAGTAATTTTAGGATTTGCTTGAGATTTTGTTTCTTTCATAACATTGCCAATAATAAATTTTTGAACTTTTTCTGGCCGATTTGGATATTCAGAAATTATTTCTAAATTAGAATTTATGATTTTATTTATCAAATTTGTTAAATAATCAACATCCTTAATTTGTTCAAAACCCAGTTCCACAATTAATTCGTTTACTTTTTTATTTTCACTAAAAATTTTTTCAAAAATAATTTTTGCTTGTTTTCCATTTATTTCTTGTTTTACCAATAAATCAAGCATAGTAATGAATTCATTTATAAAATGATCTTTTAGTTGATTGATTTGTAAATTATTTTTATTTAATATTCCGTTTAATTCAACTGTTATTCAATTGAAGCAAAGATTAGGATCATTGATTTTACTATTTATTTTTTCAAACAATTGATACATATCATAATTG
>CAMWTZ010000024.1 GCA_947177385.1 uncultured Mycoplasmataceae bacterium | reverse complement strand
ATTATATACTTTTCAACAATTTAATATTAATAATTAAAATAAATATAAAATAATGAAATTTAAAATTAAACAAACTGAATTAATAAAAATTATTAAATTTTGTAACAAAATCATTGAAAGTAAAAATGAAAGTATTAATCCTAATACTAAATTCATAAAAATTTCTTTATCAAAAAACGGAAATTATGTTTATTGCACTAACAATATAGTTTCAGGGATTTATAGAATTAATAATGAAAAAATTGAAATAGAAAATTTTGGAAGTACATTAATAAAAAATGATTTATTAAATGATATAATTTCTCGTCTCAATGAAGATGATGAAATAAAAATAACAAAACTTGAAAATAGTGTATTATCAATTAAATCCAATAAAATTTCATCTGAAATTAATATTTTAGATTTCCCATTCCCTAAAATTGATTTAAATGAAAATAATTTATTCAAAATAAATCTTAGTTTAAATTCGTTAAATGAAATATATAGAAAAAATGGAACATGCGCATTTAATGATTTAAGACAAGTAAAACCAATTTCAGGGATTTATTTCACTAATGAATTAGAAAATGAGAAATTAACAACTATGTCAACTGATACGTTTAAACTTTCTCTACTTGAAAATGAAATAAATACAAAAGAAAAATTCAATTGTATAGTTCCTTCTGCTGCTATAAACACAATTATTTCAATTTTCAAAGATGAAAAAAATGTTGATATCTATATTGATCAACATGAAAAGAAATTAATTGTTAAAAATGATGACTTAACAATAATAGACAGAACAATTAATGGTGAATACCCAAAAGATATTTTTTTAAACGCTTTCAAAATAAATACAAAGACTAAAGTGGTTATTGATCGACAAGAAATTTATAATTCTTTAGAAATGATAAAAAGTATCGTAAAAAATGAATCTAATCCTGTTGTTGATTTTGATTTTCAACAAAAATTAATCTTTTTAAACGCATCTTCATTCAATATTGGAAATATCAATATCAATATTGAAAATCAAAATTTTAATGGAGAGGAAATTAAAATTAGATTTAATGTTAATTTCTTATTAACTCTAATTAGAAATATAGATAGTAAAAATATTATTTTTGAAATAGACGATAATTCTAAACCGATGCTAATTTATGGAGAAAATGATCACAATTTTAAAGAGTTAATATTACCTATTAAAATAAACAATTAATTTTATATGTATACCTATACAATAAAAATAATAAAAACCCTCTAAATTGCTTTCAGGATGTTTTAGGGGGGCTTTTTAATGTTAAAATTATTATATTTGCTATGAAAAAAGAACAGGAAATTAAAATTTACACTAATTATATTACTCTTGGATCTTTTTTGAAATTTATTGGAATTGTTGGACAAGGTTCAGATGTTAAAAATTATTTATTAGAAAATAAAATTTTTGTAAATAATGAAACAGAAAATCGTAGAGGGAAAAAGATTTATCCTGGATCAATAATTGAAATAAATAGCATTAAATATTTAATTTCTAAAACAAGGGACAACGAATAATATGAGTAATAATTATGACAACAATAGTATTAAAGTATTGAAAGGATTAGAACCAGTAAGAACTAGACCTGGTATGTATATTGGTTCAACCGGTCCTGAAGGTTTACATCATATGATTTGAGAAATAGTTGATAACTCAATCGATGAGGCTATGGCTGGTTTTGCCACTACTGTTAAATTAATTATTAAATCTGATGGGTCAATTTCTGTTGAAGACGATGGTCGTGGTATTCCTATAGAAATACATAATGAAACAAAAAAATCTACTGTTGAAACTGTTTTAACAGTTTTGCATGCCGGTGGTAAATTTGATAATGATTCTTATAAAGTTTCAGGTGGATTACATGGTGTCGGTGCATCTGTTGTTAATGCATTAAGTGAATGGTTTAAAGTTTGGGTTTCAAAAGAAAATAAAGAATATTTTATCGAATTTAAAAATGGTGGAGCTCCAGTTGATGAACTAAAATTGATTGGATCTAGTGAAAAGAAAAATGGAACAAAAATTCAATTTTATCCTGATTTTACCATTATGGAAGAATCGCCATGAGATGAAGATAAAATAATTAATCGTTTAAAAGAATTAGCGTATTTGAATAAAGGTGTAAACATTGAGTTTACTTCGGAATTAACTAATAGAAACTTTAAATGATGTTTTAATGGTGGTTTACTACAATACGTTCAAGAAATAAATGAACAAAAAGAACCACTTTATGATGAAATAATTTATGGTGATAAAACAGAAATTGTTCAAGCAATAACTGGAAATGAAAAAATCGGTATTTCAAAGATAGATTATTCTATTCGTTGTGAATTTGCGTTTCAATATAATAAAACTTATAATTCATCGATTCATACTTTTTGTAATAACATTAACACTTCAGAGGGTGGTACTCATGAAGAAGGTTTTTCTCTTGCATTAGTTAGAATTATTAATAATTACGCAATTGAAAAAAAATGAATAAAAGATCCTAATAAAGAAAAAGTAAATAAAGAAGATGTTTTAGAAGGGTTAACTGCTATCATTTCTATTAAACATCCAAACCCTCAATATGAAGGGCAAACAAAGAAAAAATTAGGGAACAGTGAAGTTAGAAAATTTGTCAATAATGTAGTTAGTGAATTATTTGAAAAATTCTTGTTAGAAAATCCTAATCTTGCTGAAATTATAATTAAAAAGATTCAAGCGGCTGCTGAAACTAGAAAACGTTCTCAAGAATTTAAAGAAGCTACTCGAAGAAAATCACCTTTTGAATCTAATTCATTACCAGGTAAGTTAGCAGATTGTTCATCACGAGACGCTAGTGTAACTGAATTATATTTAGTTGAAGGGGATTCAGCTGGTGGATCAGCTAAAACAGGTCGTGAACGTGAATTTCAAGCTATCCTTCCTTTAAAAGGAAAAATTTTAAATGTAGAAAAATCTAATTCATCTAAAGTTTTTTCTACAAATGAAATTATTGATATTATCACTGCAATTGGATGCGGAACTATGTCTGATTACAATCCTGAAAAACTACGTTATAACAAAATTATTATTATGACAGATGCAGATGTTGATGGTGCACACATTAGAATATTATTGTTAACTTTCTTTTTCCGATATATGAAAAATTTAATTAATGATGGAAATATTTATATTGCTCAACCTCCTTTATATAAATTCACTGCAGGTAAGACAATTAAATACGCTTATAATGAAGAAGAATTAGAACGTTATAAAGCAGAAGTTCCTAGTGGGCGTTACAATATCCAAAGATACAAAGGTTTAGGAGAAATGAATCCTGAACAACTTTGAGAAACAACAATGAATCCAGAAAATAGAATTTTATTAAAAGTAACAATTGATGATGCAATAAAAGCAGATCAATGATTTAGTTTACTCATGGGTGATGATGTTCCACCTAGAAAAAAATTCATTGAAGAAAATGCAGAATATGTTAAAAATATTGATGCTTAGTTGAAAAGGTAATTTAATATGAAGAAAAATTCTAAAAGTCGTTTAACTAGTGAACAAATTCATGAACAATTATCTAAATCAACTGTTCATAATTTGCAAATAACTACTGAATTACAAAAATCCTTTATGGATTATGCAATGTCAGTTATTGTGTCTCGTGCATTACCAGATGTTAGAGATGGATTTAAACCTGTGCATCGTCGTATATTATATGCTGCATATGGATTATCAATGTTTAATGATAAACCATATAAAAAATCAGCTCGTCTTGTTGGTGAAGTTATTGGTAAATATCACCCACACGGTGATTCAGCAGTTTATGAAGCTATGGTTCGTATGGCTCAAGATTTTAGTATGCGTTATACATTAATAGATGGTCATGGTAACTTTGGTTCTATTGATGGAGATAGCGCTGCTGCAATGCGTTATACTGAAGTACGTTTATCTAAAATAAGTGGAGATATTTTAGAGTCTATTGATAAAGATACTGTCGATTTTGTTAGCAACTATGATGGTTCTGAACAAGAACCTTCAACACTACCAGCATCATTTCCGAATTTATTAGTTAATGGTGCATCTGGTATTGCTGTAGGTATGACAACTTTAATGCCAACACACAATTTAGTAGAAGTTTGTAATGCAATTAAGTTTTTTATATCAAACCCAAATGCATCAATTGACGAATTAATGGAAATTATTAAAGGTCCAGATTTTCCAACTGAAGCCCAAGTTATCGGCACTTCAGGAATTCGTCAATATTTCTCAACTGGTCAAGGTCGATTTACAATTCGCTCAAAATACGAAATTGAAGAAATTAATAATGGTAAATCGAATTTAATTATTACTGAGATTCCATATGGAGTTAATAAGAAACGTTTAATTGATCAAATTGTAGAGTATGTAAAACGTGAAGAAATTCGTGATATTACAGATTTACGAGATGAATCAAATCGTGAAGGTATTAGAATTGTTATTGAATTAAAACGTGATGTAATCCCTGAAATTATTTTTAATAAATTGTGTAAATCTACAAGTTTACAAGTTACTTTCTCAGTAAATAATTTAGCTTTAGTTCGTGGATGTCCACAAATTTTAAGCTTGCCACAGATGATTTCTCTTTATTTGGAACATCAACATGAAATTATTATTAGACGTTCACAATTTGATTTAAACAAAGCAGAAGAACGTGCGCATATTCTTCGTGGTTTATTAAAAGCTATTACAGATATTGATTTAACAATTAAAATTATTCGTAATTCAGCTAATTTTGAAGAGTCAATTGAAAAATTAATTTCAAATTTTGGAATTGATGAAATACAAGCAAAAGCAATTTTAGATATGCGTCTTCGTGTTTTATCTAATTTAGAACATCAAAAATTAGTTGATGATTTAGATAGACTAGTGAAATTAATAGATTCATTGAAAGAAATCATCGCTTCAATCGATAAGCGTAACAACATAATTTCTGAAAAATTAGATTATTTTATTGAGTCTTATGGTGATGAAAGAAAAACAGAAATTGTTGAAGGTGAATGCGAAATAGATGATGAGGATTTAATTCCTGTTGAAGATATTGTAATTACTATGTCTGATAAAGGATGATTTAAACGTATTTCAATTGATTCATATCGTTTACAAAATCGTGGCGGAACAGGTATTCTTGCAGCAAAAACACACGAAGATGATACTATTGAAAAAATTATTATTTCTAATACTCATGAAGATTTGTTCTTTTTTACTAATTTAGGCCGTGTTTATCGTATACGCGGATACCAAGTTCCAGTAGGACAAAGACAATCTAAAGGTATTCCTGCTAATAATTTCTTAAATATTGATAAAAACGAAAAAGTCGTTAATATGTTAACTGTTAGTGAATATGAAAATAAATATTTATTATTTGTTACAAAACAAGGATTAATAAAACGTACAACTCTTAATGAATTTATTTCTATTAGAGCAAATGGTAAAAATGCAATTTCTCTTCGTGAAGATGATGAATTATTCGCTGTTCATGTAACTAATGGTAATGATGAAATTTTCATTGGTTCCAACAAAGCTAATTTAGTGAGATTTAATGAAGAAACATTTAGACCTACAGGTCGAACTTCTCAAGGTGTGATTGGAATTAATTTAGCCGATGATGAATATGTAATCGGAACAGGTGCATCATCTGAAGGTGAATATGTTTTATCAATTGGTTCTAAAGGTGTTGGTAAATTAACTAACAAAGAAGAATATCGATTAACACGTCGTGGTGCAAAGGGTACGAGAACACTTAAAATAACAGAAAAAACAGGTGATGTAATTGGTGTTAAATTAGTAAACAAAACCGACCAATTACTATTAATTGCAAATTCTGGTAATTTAATTCGTATAAATGTTTCTCAAATTAGTGAAACTGGTCGATCAACTTCTGGTGTTAAATTGATGGATTTAGATAAAAATGAATTCGTTAAATCAATTGCCACTTTTTCATCTAATGATATTATTGATTCCGAAAACAATAATGTTCAAAAAGATAGTGAGGCAAATAATTAATGTTTCCTCCACGTAATATTCCAACAAAAAATGAAATTGCTGATAAAGTTCTAACAATTATTAATGAATGATTAGAAAAAGGAAAAATTGTTGGCAAAGTTATTTACCGTGGTTGATTGGACGAAGATGAAGCGACAATTACTTATGATGGATTTTCTCACAATGTTAAATGTGATTTGGCTTTATTTTTAAATATTGATAATGTTATTTATCGTTTATTTATTAATTTCAAAATTAATCATTTTAAATATGAATTAAATGCTCGAAAAAAAGCTCTTTTAATCGAAAGAAAAAATGGTTTAGTTTCTTATGATTTAGAAGCAAAAAAAGCATTCAAAATTGCTCATAAAGATAAAAATGCAATTTTTATTTTTGTAGTAAATAATATTTCAGATGAGCAAACAAATAGTTGAAGCTCTCGTGTGTTATGTTGCCATTATGACAATATATTACCAACAATTAAACATCAATTATCTGAAATTAAAATTCAAAATAGAGCATCATATAAAATTAAATCATCTAAGAGTTTATTAAAATCTAATTAATTTTTCAAATATTTATTAATTTTTAAAATGATGGTAGTAAAGATGAATAAATTATTAGTTAAAAATATTAACATAATTCAATGACGTGGATTGCATAATCTAAAATTAGATTTCAATGAAAACTATAACGAAATTTGTGGGAAAAATGGTTCAGGTAAATCATCTATTTTAGATTTGATTAAATATATGTTATTTGATACTAAAAATTTAAATAAATATTCTAAAAATATTAATTCTTCAGATTTATTACCTAATGTAGATATAGATCTTTCATTTAATAATGAAATTATTCATTTGCATACTCAAAAAGATGAATGATTTATTGATGGTGTGCATTTTAACACAAAAATAGATTATCAAAAATCATTATCCCAACGATTAGGATTAAAAGATATTAATGATATTAAAAGTAATATTTTCCCAAATTTATTAGAAGATATTTTTCTAACCAATAAACAGGATAGCAAAGAAGGTCGAGATGAATTAATGAGCATCCTCGAACCTAAATTATCTAGTGAATCTCGTTGTCTGGTAAAAAACGGTGGTTTGAAATTTTTATTTACTGAAATTTATTCTCTTGAAGAAGAAATTAAACAAAAAAATAAAATGATTAAAGAAAAAAATTATGAAATTAGATCATTTAAAGAACATAACAAAGAAATATTAGATTGGAACACAGACAACTTAAATAATATTGATAAAGAAATAATTGAAAATAACAAGATAATTTCTAATTATGAAAACGTGGAAAATAAAATCGCTAATTTAAGAAGTGAAAAAATTAAATTAGAAAATGATTTAGATAATAAAAAAGAATTTAACAAATCACAAGACAAACTAAAATTAACTGCTTTTCAAATTTTGCTTATTGTTTTAACTTTTGGAATTTATTTTCTTATTCTAAAAAGTAAATTTAAAAATGAAAATCAAATTAGTGAATATAATTGGTCTATACAATATAAACAAATTGAATCAGAAATTAATAAAATTCAAAATGAAATAAATAGTTTAATGCATGATAAAAATTATGAAAATGTTGATATCGAATTATTAAGAAATAAAAAAAGAGATTTAGATTCTGCTACAGCCAATCACTCATCATATTTAGCTAAAAAGCAATATTTAAAAAATATAATACAGAATTAAGTGATCTTCAAAAAGAACTAGCAATTTTGTCCAATCAATTAGAATCTAAACGTCAAATTAAAACCAAAATAAGTAAAGAATTGGATCAAATGTTATCTAATGAATTTAATAATTTTGAAATTGAATTATTTGATTCCAAAGGGAATGAAAAAATTCAAATAAAACAAAATAATATTGATTTAAGATTTTTAAATCATGCAAATAAATGAAATATTATTTTTGAAATCAATGATTTTCTAAAAAGTAAAACTATAAATTCTTTTACAGTTATAGATGGGGCAGAATCATTTAATAAAATCTCGAGAAATGATAATGTTCAAGTGATTTGCTCAAAAGTAACAACTGATGAAAAGTTGATTTTAAATGGCCAATATATCGATTAATATTATTGAAAGTTCATCAAAAGGTAATTGTATTTTATTAAATGATGGACATACTTCATTGTTTCTAGATTTTGGATCTAATCATATAAATATCCAAAATTCTTTGAATTTAAACGGAATATCTAAACAAACTATAATTGGCGCTTTAATCACGCATGAACATATTGATCATATTCGTGCAATAGAATCAGAAACATTTAAAAATATTCCATTTTATTTAACTAATGGCACTTATTCCTTATTGAAACATTTAACTCGTGATTTTAGAATTATTAAATTTAATAAATGATATAAAATGTCTAATTCTAATTGAAAATTTAAAGCATTTCCAACTTTGCACAATGCATTAGAACCTGCATGTTTTTTAATAAAAAATAAAAACAAATCCTTTTTATATTTAACTGATACAAAATATTTTGTTAATAAAAAATTTAAAGGATGTACTTGTTATATTATTGAGTCTAATTTTGGTTGTGAATTTATTGATAATAAAATTAAATTAAATATTCATAATAATTTTGAAATTCGCAATCATTTGAATTTAGAAGAAAATGAAAAATTATTTAATCGATATAAAACAAGAAAAACAAAGTTGTTTCTTCTTAGTCATTTATCTTCTAAATTTATAAAATGTGAATTAATAGATTTAGTAGTAGACAGACTACAAAAGAAAAACCCAACAATTCAAATTAACTATATTAATCCAAATAAAATTAATTACTATAAATGAACCGTATGCTTTTTCAATGACTTGTAGGATGGAAAGAGTCTGGAAAAGGTGGATTTGGATATCTTCGTCCACCTTATAAGTAAATTACCTTTAAAAATTTTTTTTTGTTTTTTTTTTAAATACGTGATGG
>CAMWTZ010000023.1 GCA_947177385.1 uncultured Mycoplasmataceae bacterium | reverse complement strand
GTCCAATTATATAAAACTAAAAATAATATTAAAAACTTAGATCTTTCCGAAATATTGCAAAATGGACAACTAAAAGAAAGCTATGAAGGAATTAATCATAAAAATGATAAAAAAATAGTTTTTAAAATGACTTCAGATTATTTGAATAATCTTAATTTATCTACATCTTCTAATCATATAGATAATAGAAAAAAATTATCTGATGTGACTTTATATTGTTGAAAGCAATCAATAGCTCAAGCTATTATGAATTATCAAAGATATCAGTATGATTTAGAACACATTGATGATAAAAATAGCAAAAATAAAGATGAATTTAAATTTGATTTGTCAAAGATTAATGATAATGAATATATTAATAAAATGATTAAAGAAAGTTTTGATTTAAAATTAAATATTGATATTATTCAACCAAATGAATTAAAATTATTCGACAACATTTTGTTATCAAATATTTCTGAATATTGTCCTGACCTTAAAAATATTGAACAAGAATTAATTAAAGGATTAAATTTATTTCAAAACTTAACGCAAGAGCAAATTGTTAATAATCAAAATGTTAAAAATCAAGTTAATTGCACACTCACTAATTTGGTTAAAGAAAATCTTAAGAATCCAAATAAACAAAACAATAATAAATCAAACAATAATTTTTTATTATCAAGTGAACAATTTAAAGCTAATAAATCTAGTAATATTAAGAAAAAATATAAACAAGAATTAAATAATTATATTGATGATGATTATGAACTAGTATTAAGCAAAGTCCATTCAGATAAAGTTGAAAATACAGATTATGTCAAGCTAAAAAATGTTTATGATATTGAAAAAGAAGAAAAATTAAAACAATTGCAACAATTATCTAGATAATTGCAATAAAAAACTCTATTTGCTAGAAACAAACAGAGCTTTTTAAGTTCACATGTTGCAAGTTAGATTATTCTATTCTATAATATGAATAGAAGTATTAATAAGATTAGAATGATTATAACAAGTACTAATTTGTTATTCATATCTAATCTTTTTTCTTTGTCTACATAATTATAGACAAAGAAATTAACCTAACTCAGCAACATAGAACAATCCATTTAATTAATTGAGTCATTTTGACTTTCCTAAAATTAAATGTTTGGTATAAATAAAATTTTCCTTGGAAATAATTTTATAAATACCAATTATTATTTTATAATAAAGTCTCCTTGGAAATAATTTTAGAGTTGGAAGAAATTCCAACTTTTTTATTTACCAAATTTTCTTCTTTTATCAACTAAATATTTTAGTTTTTGAGAATTATTTATATTTCTATATCTTCTAATAAAAAGAACAATAGAAATAGCTAATAAGCTAATTAATATACCTAATACTAAATATCACCCTCAGAAATTTCATAATTGCTGAAGTCTTGAATTTGAAACAGCTAGAATTATAAAAGTAAGAATGATAAATATTAAGAATAACATTAATCAAAATCAGCAATTATTAATTTTCTTTCGTTTTATCTTGTTCATTTTCATACCTCATTTCTGATAATTCTTTTCCATAAATTATATTTCTGTTACATTTAGCAAATCAAATAAACTTAAATATAAGTGAATTTGATAATTCATCATTTAAAATTTTTTGCAAAAAAGTAAAATTTTCATTTATTTTTTCAAGTTTTTTAATATTAATATCTTCCTTAAATCTGAAATATTCCAGATCAATTCGGATTTGATTTAACAATTGCATACATTTAGACTTGTCTGGTGATGAAAGAACTAAATCCGAATCTATGTTCAAATACCAATATTTGAATTTTTTAGTAGTGGTAATTTTATTAGTTTGATCTAAATTTTTAGTTTCTTCATTATCTAAGCTAATAATTTGTTCATATTCTGATAATAAATATTTTGGATTAGATTTTAATTTTGAATTTTTTCTAATATTTTTTAGCATATAAAAATAAGTTATAGGAGCTAAGTAAAAACTTTTATTATTTTTATTTCTTTTAAATGAAAATAATCCTAAATATCCATTTGGAATATTTGTGATATTTTCTAATTCCAAATTGAGATTTTTACTTATTCTTCCATATTCTAATTCTTGTTCATTTAGTCCTGATAGAATACTAATATTTTTAGCTAGAGAAACATTATCATTAGCGAACAAGATTTTATTTTCACAACTAGCAATCAACTCATCCCCATATATCTGTTTCATTTGAGGTTCAGATTGAAAGATTGGAAGGGCAAACTCGTTTCTACCTCTACCAAAACTAATAATAGTTTTTAAAAATTCTAGTTTAGGTATATTTCCACATTCGTCAAGTAATCATCAGATAGATCTATTTTTAAATTGATTATTAATTTGTTTGTAATAATCAATTTTTGAATTAATGATTGATAATCATACTTTTAAAAGTGTTTTTTCACTAATATGAGCACTAGAGCTAGTATTTATAGTTAAAAATATAGCAAAAGGTTTATTTGAATTAATAATTTCATCTAAATCAAATGTAGTTTTACTTGTTAGCATAGCTAAATAATTATCATTAAATGCATCCAAATATTTTAATGAGTTAGTAATAAATGATGAAATATTTTCATTTCTTTCATTAGACCAACCCGAAAATCTAATAGCTATTTTTGCTAATAAAGTAAAACTATTTTTTATTTCTTTAATTAATTTATCTAAATCATTAGGAGTCAAAATATCTAAATTATTTTTTAAATTAAAAATATTTAAATAATTATAATTCCAATCAGAAGTTTCAATTTTGTGCAAAAAATACACAATCAAAAATTTTATAATTTCTAAACCGTTATCTTTCCAATAATCGCTTTTTTCATCTTCTTTGAAATAGCTAATAATTTTATTAATACTAACAATAATTTTGCTCTGTCATTCTTGTTGTTCAAATAAATTATCTCTGGATGTAATTAGTTTTTTATGACCTTGAATAATTTCATCAAAAATATTTCAAAAATCACTTTCAAATTCATTATTTACATTGATTATTTGTTTGGTAGATAAATTTAAAATAGTGTAATTATTTTTAATCAGCTCTGAATTTATCAATTGATTAATTTCAGGTTTTGGATCTGTAATGATTAAATTTGGTTTTTCATTACAATTTATCATATATAAAATTGTTGGTAGTAAAAGAGCTTGTGTTTTTCCAGATCCTGGTGGAGCAATTACTATTGATGATTTCTTATCACTTACACATACACTTAACTTTTTATAATCGAGCTTTTTAATTTTCTTAGAACTTTTCTTTTCTAAATTTTTAATAACAAATTTATTGTTAATAGAATTAAATTTCTTTTTTCCGCAGCTGATTACAATTCCAGATTCATATTTATTTCATTTTTTAAATTGAATAGGTTTGAATTGTTTGAAAAATTGCTTATCTTTTAGAATTTGGTTGTTTGCTATTAGTTTAGCTTTTGTTTTAGATTTTTTCTTAGAAAAATAAGAAATAATAATCCCTAAAATTAGTAATAAAACTCCAACAACTGCAGAAATAATTAATAAACTTTGAGCATTCATATTTAACTTTTTTTATTTTTAGGTTTTGATTTAGTTTGTTGTTTAGATTCGTTAATAGATTTTGTTTGTTTTTCTAAAACATAATTAACATAATTATCAATTTCTTCTTTATCAAATAATGATCATTGCAAATTTGGATCAGTTGAATTGAAGTAATAACGATTAGATTTATTAATATACAAAATATCACCATAACTAAATTTTGTTGTTATTTCGTATTCCTCTTCTTGAGATAATTCAACTGAATCTCCTCAAATAGACTTCATAATATTTAATTGTTCTGAATTCATGCTCATTAGAAATTTATGCTCAACATTATTTGCAACTGACTTTAATGACTCATTACTTGCAATGTCTCCTGATGTAAGTCTTACCACATCTTGCATTGTAAGGATTAGAGATGCATCATATGATCGAATTAATCTAATTAAACTAACAAATTCTGTAACAACAAATGGTGCAGATGGGTTTGCAAGTGCTGGAAATTCATCGACAATTATTTGAATTTTATTATTTGTATTTTTAAGATTATTTTGAGAATAAATAAAATTTTTTAAATATTTAAAAATTAACAAAAGTTTAATTTTATTTAAATTATTAAAATTAATTAGTAAGTCATGCAAATCAAAAATAACTAAATTGTTTTGGATATCAATATTTGTCTTATTTGAAAAATATGAATAAATCCCTTTACTAGTTAAATTTTTAATAGTGTCTAAAACAACTTTGCGATCACAATAACTATTTGGTAATAATTTAGTCAAATTTTCTAAAAAAGAATCTATATTTCATTTATCTTGTTTAATACATTTAACTAGTGTTTTAGTTACATAATTATTCAGTTCGTCATTCCAAGTGTTGGTAAATCAAATTTTTAAATAATTAACTATAAATTCAATTTTGCTAGATTGATCATCCTGTATTGATAGCTCAAATGGGTTCAAACTTAGTTCATTATCATCATTTAAGCTAATAATTTTTGGATTCATTGCTTGAATTTCAGGATTTAATGAATATTCACCTTTAGGATCAAACAGTATTGTTTGAATATTTTGAGACGACATATTATTCTTGATTAAAAAGTTAATAAATGTAGATTTACCAGATCCTGTTTTACCAATAATTAAAGATGAGTTATTTTGTTTTTGTCCTGCATTTAAATCAAGAAATATTGGATTTCCATTTATTAATTGACCTGTAAATCAACCTTTATTTAAATAGTTATTTCCAATCATAAATGGATAGCTAAATAAAATTAAGTTATTTGGTAAAATATTTAAAACTTTTTTATTTAACTTTGAACCTAAAATGTTGCGTTGAAAGTCGTAAAAGTACTTAAATTGATTAAAGTAAGAAATTTCTAATTCAAACTGATTTGATTTTTTAATAATTTCTTTTACTCTATGTGATGCCCTAATTAAGTCTTTATAATTATTTGCTATTATTGAGCAAATTATTTCATACTTTTGAGTTGTATCTTGATTTTGAACTAATTCTTGATTAATTTCTAAAATTGCATCCATATTATGCTCTGATTGAATTTTATCTTTATATTTAATAGCTCTATCTAATTCATATTCAACATTTTTAATTGCATTTTCTCAAATTTTAGATTCTTTTTTAATTGATCCAAATTCATATGTGTTGATTGAAAAATTAATAATTGCATTTCTTAAATTTATGGAATTTAAAAAATCTAAAAATCCTTCATCAACAATAGATGGAAGTGACTTAATTTTAAAGAAATGATAATATTGTTTATTTTTAAATTCGTCTGCTGCTATAATTGAATTCCTCTTATTAATAATTTTTTTATTAAATAAAAATAAATTTTCTTTGATAGAGTTCATTATTTCATCATCAACTAGCTTTATTTCGAAATTTTGATAAGCTAATTGTGAATTTAAATATTTTATTTCTTGTGAAATTGATTCAATTTTAGTTTCAATTGGTAATTCTAAACAAAATAAAAATGTATTTTTGTTAATATCTCCATTGGTGAATTCATCTATTAGATATTTGTTTGTAACAATATTTTTAAAGATTGGATCATTTTCTAAGTGAACGTGATTTTCAATATATTCATTTAATTTGTTATCTATAAATTCTTTGTTATTTTTTAATTCATTGAATGGTAATTGTGTGTTAATGATCGATCAGTTTGTAAATTTGGATAGCTTAGTGACACTATCTAAAATTTTTCTTTCAATATCAACTTGACTACCAACTTGTTGAGGAACATTGATTTCAAAGAAAATAAATTGTTTTTTATTTGTTTTGATAATTCCTTGAATACTTTGTCAATTTTTAGTTTTCTTAAATTTTGGCGAAAATAGTCATTTTAAGCTTAATCAAAATATTTTCAAAACAAAACATTGTTTAACATTAAATAAAATATTCAAAATAACTAAAAATAAAGATATAGAAATAGTTCAAATTAAATTCGTATAAATTGCTAATAATATTGCAATTAATAATGTTAATAAACATGAAATACCAATTGAAATTACTTGTCCGATTGTGATTTTTCTATAAACTCTTTTTGATCATATTGAATTTGTTATATTTATAATTTTCTTTTCCATTAGTTACTACTTTTCAGTGCTACTTGATTTATTAGAATTATTTTTTGCATTTTTTCAAGTTTGGAATGGTTTACCAAAAGCGCCTTTAAATGTTTTTAGTCTACCATTTGGTGAACGACGATTTTCCCACATATATTGCATTCTTTGAGTGGCATCTGTTTTTTTATTAAATCTTGCAGCTGACTTGTTCATATTTCTAATTGAACCTTTTGTTTGACTTCTTTTATTCTTGGAATTAGAGTATTCGCTTACCAATGAATTTGAAACGTTTTCTTTGAAAGTTGCTGATGCATTAAATGTATCTAAGACTTTATGTGTTCAAGAATTTTGAACATAAAATAATACAACAACAAACAGACAAAATAATACTTCGATTGCAATTCTTGATTCCAAACCAAAAATAGCAATATCTTTATTTGTTAAACCAACTTGGAATGCATTGATTAATAAATAAGTGATTTCTAAATTCATGCAAACAATAAATAATGTTATTGTTGCTGTTAAAATTTCACGAAATCAAAGTTTAAGAATTTGTCCGCTATCGTTTGTAATTCTAGCGGCTGCTATGTATCCTGTTGGAATCCCTACAATTAATGAGTATCATCTATAGATTAGCATTGAAATTAATGTTCCAATAGCTTTTGCAATTCCTAATGCAACAATTGAGCTTAATGCAATAGCTTTAGCTAAGTCAAAGATAAAACCACTTCTAAACAATGTAGGAATGAAAGTGAAATTAGCTAGAATTCCATCAATTGAATTTACATAATAACCTGTTGTTGCAGTGTATAAAACAAATGCAATATTATTTGTTTGAATTATCAATCCATCATTGTTAATTTGTAAATTATTTATTATTGAAACATTAATGAATAAATCTTGAATATTTGTATTAAAGATATCTAAATTTTGAATAGTTGAAAAATTACCAAGACATGATTGAATTTTATTTAGTGATTCTTGATCAATATTTAAAGAATTTAAATTTAGTAGTTCAATTCTCAAATTAATTCCATTATTAATAATTTCTTGTAATTTATTTAATAATTCTGGATTTGATTTTCAATAAACTTGTAAATCAGAATAATTATTAATTTTGTCTAAACTCGTCTGAATAAAACTAGATATATTTACATCATTTAAACCGTTGACAATTAAGTTATAGTATTTTTCTAGATTTGCTTTTAATTCGTCTTGTCCGATAACATTGTTTCAAGCGTCATTTCAAGTTATAGATTCGATTAAATTATTATTAGAGAAATTTAATAAATTTTGTAATGTTAATTGTAATTTATCAAGATTTATTCCAATATAATTCCCTGTACTATTACCAAATAAGCTCAACGTTATTTGAGAGAAAAATTTAATGAAAACACTTGCTAAAATGAACCCAAATGGAGTAATTATTATTACTCCTACAAATTCCAAAATTAACAAAAATTGTTTTGGGATATGGTATAGTTGCAAATTTGTTGAATTTTTAACAAAAAAATTAATGATAAAAATAATTAAACATACAAAAGCTAAAATTAATCCAATAATTGTGATTATTATGATTGGACTTTGTAATGTTATCTGGGATGTCATTATATTTTGATTGAATGTTCCTGTAATCAAAAAGTTGGTAAATGGATCTAAAATTAGTCAATTTAAACAATAGAAAACAACTGCTAAGACAGTAAATGGAATTATTACACAAGTAACTCACATCATTTCAAGAATAAGAATTCAATTGACAACTGTACTTGCTATTCCGCCAATAAAACTAAACATATTTTTTAAGAAGCTTGCGCAATAGATCCAAATGCTGTTCCAATTATTAATAATATTGCAGGTAACAATATCATTATTGCTCCACCTGTTACACCACCAATTAAATAATTAATTGCACTTTTTGAATCTCGCGTAGCATTACGTTCATTTTCTATTTTTTTAATAGCAAATTTGATAATTCCAACTAATACAAGTGCTACTCCAACAATAAAAAATATTATTGTTAAAATTCCGCATAATAGTTGAAGAGTTGATAATGTTTTAGAATCTCCAAACATTTCCATGAATCCAGGTAATTTTTGAAAAGCTTGGAGCAAAATCATTCCTAATGATCGAATACCATCAGTTTGCATAAATATAAAATTCCTTTATTTAAAAATTTATAAATTATTTATTCTTCATTATTTTTCTTAAAGTCTTCTACAACTTTATTAATTTCATCAATTTCTTGTTGACTAAATTTTTTAGGTTTATTACGTCTTAATGAATTTAGAAATATTCCAAGTCCAACAATTAGAAATAAACCAACAACAATAGAAGCTACTAGAGTACCAATAAATGCATCATTTAATTTAGTTTTTTTAACATTGATATCTGAATAGTTATCAATTTGTTTTTGAATATTTGCAGCTTGTTGAGATGAACCAAAAATTTCAGGTAAATCAACATTTGTAAATCCATCCAGTAAATTCATTTGATTTATTAAATCATTTGTTGAATTATTAATTAATTCACCTAAATTTGTGAATTCGAAAGAATTTAGATCAACTTGGTTTTTGATTTGTTTTAATGTTTTTTTAAGTTCATCTAATGGATTATAAATTCTTGATAAATCAAATTTATCTTGAACGTTAATTACTAATTCTAATTTTGTCAATCTATTACTTGAATCAATTTGATAATGAACTGTTGTCGTTTGAATTTTATTTGAGTATTTATCATTAACAAATCCAGTTAAAATTGTTTGATTTGGTTTTAATTTAAACATTTCTTTAGTTATTTCTAAATTCATTCCTAAAATACTTGAAAATGTTGAATTAACAATGTCTTGTAATTTATTGATAAATTCATTTTTATTAATGATAGATTTGTAATTTTGCGATGTATTTAATTTATAAGCTCAGTAGTCACTTAAAAAAATATTACTATCATCAACATTGTTTAACAATAAAGCGTTATTAGTATTAAATCTAATAGTAATTGTTTGATTAGTATCTAATTGATTGATTTGTTCAACATATAAATTTAAATTTGTATTTTGTTGATTTAATTCATTAATTTGATTATTAATATTCTTAATATTTAATTGAATAATATTTAATTCATTTTTTA
>CAMWTZ010000022.1 GCA_947177385.1 uncultured Mycoplasmataceae bacterium | reverse complement strand
CTTTATTTAATGCTGAATTAAGTAAAAAAGAATCATCACTTCTTATTAATTTAATCATTTTAATTAATTATAAACAAAAAAATATTTACTTAATAAAAGTAAATATTTATTAAAGAAACATATTTATTTAAGATTGTATAAGTTTATTAAGATAAGAACAAATTCAAACAAATAACTAACAAATTAAAACAAAGGAGGTTAAAATTATATGAACTTAAAAAAATACTAAAAAAGAAGAGAAAAAGAAAAATAAAAACTTATAATTAATAATTTGTAAAATAACAAATAGAAAGGAGAATACATTTATTTACTATATTAAATCGATCCCACAAACAACTTATAGTAAATAATCAATACAAAAACAAACATTAAAAATAAATTATAAATATACAATTTTAAATAAAATTAATATAAGAAAATTGTCTTTGATATTTTAAAGACAATGTTATATTGTATCTAAAAAAATAAAAATAATATTAAAAAAATCTAGAAATTTAATTTTTCTAGATTTTTTTATAATAAACTAAACTATTTATAAATGATTATTTTGATGATTTTGATTTAGAAGTAGATTTAGCTACAACTTTTTTACTACTAGATAATTTTTTAGATACTTCTTTTGCAATTTCTTTTGAATCTCTAGCCATATCATCAGCTTCATCTGAAACTTCACTGTTATTGATCATTTTAATTTGTTCAGCTGTTAGTTCTTTTTGTCCTAATGCTTGACATTCTCAACTTTCAAGTGTAATACGACGACTAACCATTAAGTTTTCAAGAACTTCTTTTTTCAAAGAATGTCCTTTAATTTGAGCCATAACTTTAGCATTTTCTAAGTCAGCACGTTCTAAAGAACCATATTTTTTCTTATTCATTGCATTTTCAATGAAAATTGGGGCAATCATTAAAGCAACGAATAATAATAAGATAACTACTTTCATGATTCTTGATACTAAAACATCTGTAGCAACGTTTTGAACTTGGTAAATCATAAATAAGTCAGCAATTGGTTCGAAGAATGTGAAGAATAATGAAATAGATACGATAATAATACAACAAATTGCCATTGGAATAAAGTATTTAGTTTTTTCTACTTTAATAGCATTTGTTTTACGGTTACGTAATGCACCAGCAATTGCAAATACAATAAATGCAAATGCTAATACAGATACTCATGTAGACATTAAATCAGCAAACGAATATAATTCACCAACACCTTGTCCATAACCTGTTCCATATCCTACAGCATCAATATATCCTAAGCCACCAACAATACAAAAAATAACAACAATTGGCAATGATAATACTAAGTTGTAAATAATACCAACAATTGGATATTTTTTGTTAATTTTTGGCGCTAATTTTTTACTAAATGGAACTTCATTACTTAGAATTAAATCTTCAACAAAACGAGTTGATCAAAGAGCAAATCCATTGATGATTCCTAATACACCAATACCAATTAATAATTGGAATAAACCATATAATCAGTTTAATCCTTTATTTGTTAATCATTCTTGGAATCCAAATGGTCCACCATCAGCTGAACCTAGCGACATTGCAACTGCAATAAGAATATAAATTATTGTAACAAGAGCAAGTCCAAATAATAATGCTAATGGAGTTTTCTTTGGTTCTTTCATTTCAGATTGTAAACCAGCTGCTACATAGAATCCATCATATGCAAAGAAAATAGCAGCAATTGCAATAAACATACCAAAACCTGGTGTTAATTTTGCAAAACTAAAAGTAGTAGCATCAGCAGCAGGTGTTGCAGGAGTTTGTAATCCTCCTTGAACTGCAGTGTTAACAATGTTACCACCATTGTCAGCAAATGCTCAGAATCCTAATACAACAGCTAATACCAATGGAATAAATTTAACTGATGTAATGATTCAGTTTTGAATATTTCCGGCTTTTGATGAAAAACCACAAACAACAATGAAATACACAGACATTACAATAGCAATAGCCATCATAATAGCTCATCCACCATTACCTATATTGGCATCACGACCAATAAATCCAGCTATACCATCTTGGATTGACATAATCACATACAATGGCATAAAGAAGTAAGTTAATGGTAAATAAATATAAACCATGAAATTTTTACATGCTTTATAAACTATTTTTCCATTAAAAGTTTGTGATCAACCAATTAAAGAAAGGTTGTCGTTACGCGCACTTGCAATTTCAACTAATGCAAGAGCCATAGCGATTACTGCAAAGGCAGCAATTAATCACGTAAAAATTGCAAGGATTAATGAGTTAGCAGTATTATCTAGAACACCTTTAGCTTTAAAGAAAATACCAGCTCCAATACATGAACCTACAGCAATCATCATTGCTGAGAAGAAACCGATTTTTTTCTTTGTTGGAGCGTTCGCTAATCCTTCCGAATTTTGTTTAGCTTGCTTTTGTAAAGCGCTTTCGCTAGACATAAGCATCTCCTCTAAAAATAAAAAATTAATAATTAAGAATAAATAATTATTCCAATTATTAATTTTACTTTAAATAAATATATAAATTAATTTTTATTTTATATTTTTAACTAATATGCAGAATGACGTGCTTCTTTGTCATATTCTTTGTATGTTTTTACGATTTTTAAATTTAAAATAGTACGAACTTCATTATATTTAGCAATAGTTGCTTTTTCAATAGAACCATATTTTTTAATATCCATTTTATCTTGAACAAGTATTGGAATAATAATGATTCCTCAATAAACTATTAACATTATTGCAGCCATTATTCTTGCAATCAATATTTCATTGAATTGTGCAATAGTATTAATACTTCCATTTATATCTTGATATTTGCCAATATTTTGATGAATAGGAATTAGGAAGAATAAGTTTACAAATGGTTCAATAAATGTCATTAAGACAGGAATTGCAATAAAAATCATCGAAATGATTGTTGCAGGAATGAATGTTTTTGTTTTATTTGTTTTTACAACCTCATGTTTTCTGTTTCTTAATCCACCATACAAAATTAAGATAACAAATAAGAAAATGAATAATGCAGATCAACTAGAAATCATATCAGTAAATGTATATAATTTACCAACACCAGTTCCATAAGTGTAATAAATATTTCCATTAAAAGTTACACTTGCTAAATTATTAGCAACATCACTAGGTAATGAACTAGCGCTTCCAAATAAAACACCATTTCCTGCATCTGTTGTATTAATATATGCAAGACTACCTATCAATGTAAGTGTTATTATAAAAATTATTGAAATAACAATATTATAAATAACTGCGACATCAGCATCGCCACGTTTATATTTACTTGTATGTTTTGCTGCTCATATACTAAATGGAACTTCACCTTCACGAATTAAATCTTCCATCATTCTATTAGCAAACATATAGTATCCATTAGCAACACCAAATATTCCTATTGCAATAATCATTTGGAAAGTTGCATATAGTCATAAAATCTTTTTCTCTGCAAAGAATCAAACTAGTCCTTGTGGGTTTCCAGCTGTTGATCCTAATGACATACTAATTGCAATTGCAAGATAAATAATAGTTGTAATAATTAAACCAATTAAAATTGCAACTGGTGATTTTTTTGGTTCTTTCATTTGTGACTTAATACCAGCAGTAGTATAGAAGCCGTCATATGCGTATAAAATAGCAGATGCTGCAATAAAGAAACCAAATCCACCTGTGAATGTGTTAAATGTATATTCATATAAACCATTATTTGGATTTGGATTTAATCCGGGGATATAATTTCCACCATTTAATGGTAATTGTGCCCCAGCAGAAGCAAAAGCAATAAAACCTACAATAGCAGCAATTGCTAAAGGAATAAATTTAACACTTGTAATGATTCAACTTTGTGCATTAGCAAGTTTAATAGAATAAGCAGTAGAAACAATAAAATAAGTTGTGATAGCAATTGCTAAAAACATAATAATTAATCAATCTACATTAGTTCCAAAACCATGATATGGTATTCCTTTTTGGATATAGATTGACGCAACTGCATCTTGAAATGCTAGAATTACATAAATTGGTAAGAAGAAACCTCTAATAGGTGTATATAAGTAAAATATATAATTCTTACACATTTTGTAAATAAATCTATTATTAAATGATCTTGATCATCCTAAAATAGATAAATTATCACTTCTAACAGCAGCAATTTCAATTAAAGCAAGTGCCATACATAATACAGCAATTGCAACAAATATTCAACATGCCATTGCAAGAATAATGGAATTTTCAGAACCAGTCAATACACTTTTAGCTTTAAAGAATATTCCAGATCCAATACAACTTCCAACAACAACAATCATTGCTGAAAAGAAACCTATTTGTTTCTTAACAGGAGCATTTGCTATTCTGCTTATTTTATTATTTTCTTTTAATATATTTTTTTTCATAATAATTGTAGTAATTATATACAAAAAAACATAGATTTTCATCTATGTTTTTAAAATTTGTTTAATTAATCAAAATTAAGCAACAATTGCTGTACCAATTTTACCTTCAAGAGCTTGTTCAATATCCTTAAGGTCAGCAATGATAGCTTTTTTACCAGGACGACCTTTAACAAAATTAATAGCAGCTTGAACTTTTGGTAACATACTTCCTGGTGCAAATTGGTTTTCAGAAATGTATTTTTCCATTTCTGAAACTGTAGCACTTTCAAGTCCTTTTTGATCTGGTTTTCCTCAGTTAACATATACATGGTCCACTGCAGTAAGAATAACTAAAATATCAGCATCTACTTGTTCCCCAATTTTTGCACAAGTAAAGTCTTTATCAATTACCCCATCTAATCCTGTTACAATACCATCTTTAGTGATTGTAGGAATACCACCACCACCACCAACAATTGAAATTACCCCATTATCAATTGCATGTTTAATAGCATCAATTCCTAAAAAATTAATTGGTTTTGGACTTGGAACAACTACTCTATATCCACGTCCAGCATCTTCTACGATTGTAGAATTAGGATTAGCATTTTTAGCTTCTTTTTCAGTTGAATAGAAAGGACCAACTGGTTTAGTAGGTTTTTGGAAAGCAGGATCATTAGCATCAACATAAGTTAATGTTTCAAAATATGCTACACTATTTTTTAAGTTTAATTTATTCAATTCAGTTTGAATAGCTGCTAACATATGATAACCAATATAACCTTGACTCATACCACCAGCTTCAGCAAATGGTACATGAGGAGTTTTTGGATTAACTTTTTTAGCATCTGCAAATGCATTGAAAATCATTCCAACTTGTGGTCCATTACCATGGCCTACAACAACAGTATGTCCATTTTTTACTAATGAAGCAACTTTTTGAGCAGGAACACGAACTAATTCTTTTTGTTCACTAGGTGTATCACCTAATGCATTTCCGCCTAATGCGATAACAATTTTCATAATTGAATTATTTTCCTAAATTAATTGAAATTATTTAAGTAATTCTTGAATAATTGCAGCGATAGAAGTTCAACGGTTTCCAGCTTCAACAAATGATCAATTTCATTTTGTGTTAGAGAAAACTTCATCAGTAACTTCAATAGCACCACCAGCTACTTCTGGATATTTTTGTCCATACATTTCAGCTACTTTTTTACCATATTCTGTATTCATATCGTGGAATGCAGGTAAACAGTGCATAAAAATTACATTAGATGCAGCCATGTTCATCATTTCAGCATCTACTTGGAAAGAATGCATTTCTTCTAAACGTTTTCCTCATAAATCAAATGATTCACCTAAAGATACTCAAACGTCAGTTGCAATAACATTTGCATCTTTAGCTGCTTCTTTTTTAGATTCAGTAATAGTTAAACTACCACCATTTTCTTTTCATAATTTTTTACAGTATGCTAAAATTTCTGGATTAATTTCTTTTTCATATGCTTTAGGACCATAGAAAACTAAATCCATTCCAGCAAATGCACATGCAAACATTCATGATGCACCCATATTGTTTTTGTAATCACCAGCAAAAACAACTTTTAAACCTTTAAAGCTTCCAAAAGCTTCTTTAATAGTTTGTAAATCAGCGATTGTTTGAGTTGGGTGTTCTTGGTCAGATAAACCATTAATTAATGGAATTAAACTATTGTTAGCATAAGCATCAATTTTGTCTTGTCCAAAAGTACGGAATAAACAAATATCATACATATTAGTGAATACATTAGCAGTATCAGCTACTGATTCTTTTGTACCCATATTAGATCCTGTTGGACCATTGTAGAAATAAGTCATTCCTAAATAGTGAGCAGCACATGCTGTAGCATTAGCAGTACGTGTTGAATTTTTTTCAAAAATACCAACAATTGATTTTCCTTTACATAAGTCAGGGAAAATTCCATTTTTAAAGTTTTCTTTTACACTAATTGATTGGTCAACTAGATACATAATTTCATCTGTGTTGAAATGCATTAATGTATCAAAGTGACGTGGAGTTTTAATATTTCAAGCCATTTTTTTACCTTAAATATAATTTATTTTTTTTAAAATACTAGTTATTATATATCTTTATTAATTAAGAAATTAATTATTTTGTTGATTCACGGTATAAAGGCATAGTCATACAACGTGCTGAACCCATACCTAATGATAATTGGTCACCATTTCAACTAATAACACGTAATCCAGCTTTTTTAAGCGCTTCATTTGTTTTACGGTTACGGTCATAACCAACAACAACACCTGGAGCAACAACAACATAGTTAGTTGCATCAAAATTTGTTTCAACATCAATATCAATTTGAGTTGCACCTTCACCAGCAACTGGAATTAAAGTAGCTTTTTTTCCGATGATTGATGATAGGAAATCTTCTAATTTTTCATTAATTTCAACTCATTCTAATTTAGAAGCTTTTAGATCAATTTTTCAAATTTTTAATACACCCATCATATTTGGTGAATATAAGAATTTATCATGATCTAACATTGTTAATCATGTATCAAGGTGCATTAAATTACTCATTTTTGGTACATTGACTACATAAATAACTTCAAATTTACATTCACTATTTGCTTTAATGTTTTTAGCTAAAATTTCAATAGCTTCTTTATCAGTACGTTCAGAATGTCCGATTACTAATGTTTTTTCGTTGTAAATAAAAACATCTCCACCTTCAATGCTACCTTCTAAATCACGACTGTAGTATAAAGGTGTAGTTTTATAATCTGGATGTTCAGAGAATACTAAATCACAAAAAATAGTTTCACGACGACGAGTTGGACGGAACATATGGTGAACAGTTACACCATTACCAACTGATGCAAATGGATCACGAGTAAAATATAAGTTTGGCATTGGATCAACAATTAATTCAACGTCAGATTTAACATTTACTTCACGAGCTAAAATACCAGCCATCATTTTACGAATCATAGCAACTGTATCATTTTCTAATGATTTAATGTATTTGTATACAACTTCACGATTAGAAGCATTAAGAGCAGGAATAGATTCGTCTAATCAACGATTAATAAAAGCTTCTTTAGCAGCTGGACTAGCAGCTTTATATGCTTCAGCAGTTAATTCAGAAAGTTGAACAGTTTGAACACCTTCTGCTTCTAATAATTTAATGAATTCTTTGTGTTCTTCACGAGCACGAACTGGATCAAGAATTGCACTAAATAATAATTCATCCAAACGTTGTGGAGTTAAGTAGTCAAGTTCTTGACCTGGAGTATGAACTAAAACTTTTTTTAAATTTCCAATTTCACTGTATACATTAATTTTGTTATACATAATGAACTTTCCCCTAAATATTAAGTTTAAAATTGTAAGGAGATATATCTCCATACCCCACATTATAAAACTTTTTATTTAGAAATTAAAAATAAAAAAATATGTTATTTCTAACATATTTTTTCTTTAATTATTTTTTACAAAATTAGCATCTTTATATGGTGGTTTCGGGCGGAATTGAACCACCGACACTCGCATTTTCAGTGCGATGCTCTACCGACTGAGCTACGAAACCATGGCGGTCCTGACGAGAATCAAACTCGCGATCTCCTCTGTGACAGAGAGGCATGTTAATCACTACACTACAAGACCAAAAGTGGTTGCGGGAGATGGATTTGAACCACCGACCTTCAGATTATGAGCCTGACGAGCTACCAAGCTGCTCTATCCCGCGATGTAAGTTATTATTTAACTAATATAAATAATAACATAATTTTAAAATGGCGGAAGATGAGGGATTCGAACCCCCGCGTGGGTTTCCCCACCTCTCGGTTTTCAAGACCGATCCCTTCAACCAGACTTGGGTAATCTTCCTAAAAAATGGTGCTTCCTACAGGACTCGAACCTATAACCAACCGATTATGAGTCGGGGGCTCTAACCAATTGAGCTAAGGAAGCGCTGGTGGCTAGACAGGGATTCGAACTCTGGACCTTCCGGGTATGAACCGAACGCTCTAACCAACTGAGCTATCTAGCCAAAATGGTCGGAAAGACAGGATTCGAACCTGCGACCCCTTGGTCCCAAACCAAGTGCTCTACCAAACTAAGCTACTTCCCGAATGGCGCACCCTACAGGAGTCGAACCCATAACCTTCTGGTCCGTAGCCAGACGCTCTATCCAATTGAGCTAAGGATGCATTTTGGAGGTGCCGATCAGATTCGAACTGATGTATAAGAAGGTTGCAGCTTCTGACCTTACCGCTTGGCTACGGCACCAAATCTAATTAACACCAAATAATTATAACTAAAATTAATAATTTTTTATATTAAATATTTTTATTTGTAATGAAATTTCAAACTATCTCATTGTATTTGTCAAATTGTTCAACAAAACAAATATGTTTTGAATTTTTTATTATTTCAATTTCGATATTTTTATTATTTATTTTTTTAAGATATTTTTTAAAAAATTTGTGTGGAATAACTTTATCATTTTCACCTAATATAACTAATGTTGGTTTATTTATTTTCATATATAGATTATTTAATGTTTGATAAAGTTTTATTGATAATAGTCGAGTTCCTAAAAATAAATATTTTCTTTTCATATAAAGAAATCGTTCGATTTCATAATTTAAATATTCATCAATTAAACTATAAAATTTTTGGTTATTTAAATACTTAGAATCAATTTCTATTTCTTTAATTTTATGATGCATATTATTAATTGTATTAAATAAATATTTTGGTCCAATTGTGCTTAAAAATATTGTTGGATTGATTGGACTGACTAAAATAAGTTTATTAATTCTATTTGGTATTCTCTGATTTACTAATAAACTTATTCCACCGCCCATACTATGACCAATTAGAATGATGTTTTTAAATTTAAATTTCTCAATCATTTGAACTAATTCATCTACATATTTATAAATGTCATATTGGTTCATTTTTACTTTTTTCTTAGTTTCTTTGTTAAGATTATCTATCTCATGTCCAGAAAAATTCATTGAGAAATAATCATATTCACTGAAATCATTAAAAATAAAAAAACCACTATGTAAA
>CAMWTZ010000021.1 GCA_947177385.1 uncultured Mycoplasmataceae bacterium | reverse complement strand
CTATGTAAAAAATATGATGAACTAAAACCATGAACAAAAATTATTATTCCTTTTTTATTTTGGTTTTTGCAATCATAATAGAAATATTTTTCATTTTTAAAAATTTCAAAATTATTCATAATTATTTAAAAAAACAATAAAAAAATTAGAATCATTTTTATATAAAATAGTATAAATTAATTTTGGAGAAAAATATGAAAATTATTATTAGTCCTACAAACTATAATGATGCAATTCAATTATGCCAAAATAACCTAGATGTTTTGTTGGTTGGATCAAATGAATTTGCTACTAGAAATGTATATGATTGCAGTCTAGAAGATTTAAAAAAAATTATTAAAAATAAAAGAAATACTAAAATTTGGGTTAATGTCAATTCTTTTTTTTATGAACCACAAATACCATCATTAGAAAAGTATTTAATTGAATTGTCCAAATTAGATATTGATAAAGTAGTATTTAATGATTGTGCAGTTCCACAAATAAATAAGGAGCTAAATTTATTATTAAATTTGCACTATAATCCTTCTACATTAATTACTTCATTTGGACAATTTGATTTCTATGTGAGAAATAAATTTAATTCAGTTTCAGTTGCTAATGAATTATTTTTGCCAGAATTAAAAGCATTAGCAAAAAACAAACCAAATAATCTAAAACTTGCAATTCAAGTTCAAGGTTATGTTTTAATTATGCACTCTAGATGAAATTTAGTAACTAATTTCAAAGATTATATTGATGATGCTAAAGATGAATATTTACGTAATAAAATTATCCAAATTAGAGAAGAAACACGATTGTATCATAATCATATTTATGAAGATCATAATGGAACTCATATGTTTACTGGTTATGAATTATGTTTATTGAAATATTTAAAAGAATTTAGTGAATTAAATATTGATTATATTTTTATTGACAATATTCTTCAAAAAAATAATGAATATAATTTATCAATGTTAAAAATTTATCAAGATGCAATTGAATCTATTAATCAAAATAAATTTGATGTTTTAATTGAAGGGCTATATAAAAAATGTCTTGATATTGTAAATGATAGAGAAAAAGTTGCTAGTGGATTTATTGGTGGAATAAAGGAAATTAAGCATTATGAACCAAAATAATAAAACAGAATTATTAGCACCAGCTGGAGATTTGGCTCGTGGTTATATTGCATTAGATTATGGAGCAGATGCAATTTTTTTAGGTGGTAAAGCATATTCTTTACGAGCCCATGCATCAAATTTTGAAATTGAAGATATTAAAAATATTATTGAATATGCTCATTCTAAAAATAAAAAAGTTTATATTGTTACAAATGTAATTTGTCATAATTCATTAATAAATTCTGCTAAAGATTATTTATCTAAAATAGTTGAATGTAATCCGGACGGTTATATTACAGCAGATCCTTTTATTATTGATTTATTGCATAATGATTTTAATCAAAAAAATATTCATTTATCTACTCAACAAAGTGTTTGTAATTCAAAAGCAGCTTTATTTTGAAAATCAAATTATGTCAATCGTGTAGTTCTTGCTCGTGAAGTGACATACAATGAGTTAAAGTTATTAATGAAAAATATAAATAATGAAATTGAAATTGAAATTTTCATTCATGGTGCAGTTTGTATTTCATATAGTGGGCGTTGCACAATGAGCAATAATTATAGTTTAAGGGATGCAAATATTGGTGGTTGTGCTCAGTCTTGTCGTTGAAAATATGTAATAGAAAATGATGAGATTAAAAATAAAGATAAATATTTTACAATGTCTGCAAAAGATATGGTTCAAATTGAAAATATTAATGAATTATTAGATTTAAATATTGCTTCATTTAAAATTGAAGGAAGAATGAAATCTGAACATTATATAGCAACTGTTGTTAATGCATATCGAAAATCTATTGATCGTTATTATTCATTAGAAACATTTAATAATTACGATTTAAAAGAAGAATTAGATAATGCTGCTAATCGAGAAACTGATACAGCATGATTTGATCCTAATCCAGGATCATCAAAAATGTTATATCATGATGTTCAAAAACAAGTTACACAAAATTATATTTTTATTGTTAATGAAAAAAAAGATGATTATTATTTAGTTACTACTAAAAATAAAATTAGATTAAATGATCAAATCGAAATTATTAGTCCAAGATATCAAAATAAAATTCAAACAAAGATAATCTCTATTAAAGATCTAAATAATAAAAATATTGATATCTGTCCAACACCAATGACTAAAATATTAATTAAATTAGATAATGATGTTCAATTAGATTATCCAGATATTGGTCGACTAATTTAATTTTTAGGCAACATTTTATCTATAATTATTTCAAATTCATCTATCCATTTTTCTAAAATATTTCTAGCCTTTTCATATGGTTCATTAGTTTGTAAGTCTATACCTAAGAGTTTAATTGTTTCAATAGGATTTAAGCTAGTTCCACTACTTAAAAAATTAAATAATTTTTCTTTAGCATTTTCTTTATTACTAATAATTTCATCCGCAATAATAATACCAGCAATTTGACCAATTGCATATTTATATACATAGAAATTTCCACTATAAAAATGACTAATTCTTAGTGGCGTTAACAAAATATACATATATGGATCTTTATTAAATTCTTCATAGTTTTTGTCAATATTTAAATACTCTTTCATTAATTTGTAATATTCATTTGCAATATTTTCATAGGTGAAGGATTTGTTTTCATTAATTCATCCATTAGCAACTCATTCAAAATTGCTAAAAACAATTTGTCTACTTGTTGTATTGAAAAAACCACTAATAATTTCATCTAAAATTAATAGTCTACTATTATTATCATTATTAGACTGGTTTAATAAATAATGACTCAACAACATTTCATTAGTTATTGAAGCAATTTCTGCATAAAAGATTTTTGTCTCTTGATATAATTTTTGCGATTTTCCATAAAAATATGAATTCATTGAATGTCCTAATTCATGAACTAATGTAAATGCCGATTGAATAGTCGAATCAAAATTCATTAATATAAAATATTTATCTAATCCTTTGGTTCCACCTATTGAGTATGCTCCTGTGTGTTTATTAGGAGATGGTAAATATGATATTCAATTTTCATCAAATGCCCGTTGCACTAATTTTTTATAATCATCACCCAAATAACTACCTAAAGAATTTAGTGCGATTTCTTTCACTTCTTCTCAAGTGTAATTTCTTGTATTATGAGTGAGTTCAACATTAGAATCTCATGGCATTATTTTTTGTTTATTCAATAAATATTTCAAATATTTATTTCTTAATTTGTAGTAACGAACATACAATGGTTGCATTAATTTTATATTTTTATAAAGATTTAAAATAAAATCTTTATTAATTTCATCATCAAATGCAATAGAATCAATATAATCTTCAAATTTTCTTATTTTTGCAATGTTATTTAGTCTCAAATAGTTATAATACAATGTTTTTGTTAATGTATTTCTAAATTGATAAAAGGTATTATAGAAACTATATCATGTTGATTTACGTAATTGTTCATCCATTGATCGTAAATTTTTAAAAATATCTGCTTGTGTTTTAAGCTCAATCTTATTGCCTTTGCTATCAATAGCATCTTCAAATTTAAAATCATTATCTGTTAATGTTGAATAAATATCTCCAACTGCATAACTATTGCCTGATAGTTGTGAAAGCAAATTCTCACTTTCATCAGAAAGAATATGATTTTTATAACGAAAAATTAATTCAAATTCACGAGTTCATTCTTTCAATTCATCATCTTTTAAATATTCTCGAATAATCTTTTCATTCTTAATTATTTGGTTATTGTAGTCACTAAATTTTTCATTAAATTTAATATTATTGGAAATTAAATTTTGCATTCAACCGATCCATTTAGGATCTGACATATTTTCTTGACTTTTATTAGAAACGTAATTTTCTACTCTATTGCTTAACTTAACTAATTCTTGTTCTTTATTTAAAAATAGAGTAAAAGATTGCTTATCTTTTAAAAAACATTTATATAGTTCAATTAATTCATTTTGAATTAATTCCATTTTTTTAAACAAACTTTCTATTGATTCGCCATTTAGAATACTTTCCAAATCTCATGTATTTAAATTATTATTTTTCATTTTTAACTTTCTTTAATTATTAATTGCATTTTTCTAATTGTTTCAATTGCATTTCAGAAAATATTATTGATTTCGTCATTAGTCAAATTATTATTTTTTGGCTGAATTGATATTGATAATGTATAAGATTTAACGTTATTTTTTTCAAACACATCAATTAATGTGACATCGTTAATATAATCATTTGCTTTTAAAGAATCAATAACATCATCTAAAAGAATATTATTAGGATTACTAAAAGTTATTGATTTATAAATTGGATTAAAGTTACTAATTTTCTTTAGTTCAAATTGATTTTCTTCAATTTTACTTAATTTAGTTAGATTAATGCAAATACAATAAGTTGGTGATTTAATATCGTATTTATTTAGAATATTTTGTTTGATTTTGCCAACAACACCAATAAATTCATTTTTGTAGTAGTAATAAGTATTATTTGCAGAATCAAGTTCACTAAATTTATCTAAATTAAATTCTTGAATTAATTTTGCATTTTTAATTTCAAAAATTCCATTAGCAATAGATCTAACACTATAATCATTGCTAGAAATATTATCGTTATTGAATGTTTTATTATAAATATTAGTAGTAAAGATACAATTTAAAATATCATTTGTTTCTTCTTGATTTATTTGAATTTTTTGAATTTCAAAAATATTTAATAAATCTCTATTACGTTTAATATTATTTCCAATTACCTCTAATAAACTATTAACCATATTTTTTCTTAAAACACAATGATTTTTAGATTGATAATTGTTAATTTCAATTCCTTCATTTTCTTCAGTAAATCAATTGAAAGAACTAAGTGATTCTTTATTTGTTAAATTGTATGTTTTTACTTCAAACAACCCTTTATTAATCAAATAGTTAATAAATGATGAATATTTTTCAGAATCATTAATTAATTTAAAATTATTTGTTGCATAAGAAAACGGATTAGCAGGAAGACTATTAATATCGTAATTTTTAATAATTTCTTCAGCAATATCTGCTAATGTATTTAAATCATTACGATAAATAGGTAATTTAGCTTTATTACAAAAATAAATAATTCCTATTTTTTTTAAAATCAAAAATATTGAATAATAATTTAGATCAATTCCAATAAATTTTAGTAAATTTTTATTTTTAATTTTTATTGATTTAGTTTTTTCTATACGTTGACAAATAATAGGTATAACTTCATTTAGAGCAAATATTTTTTGATATTTTTTTAAATAACTAATTATCATTAAAATGATATTTGGTGAAGTATTTTTAGCTAATAAGAATGCAATGTTATCATTAAAATTATTCAAAGAATTTTGTCTTTGCGCATAGTAAGTATCAAATTTTGCAATTTCAAAATAAACTTCTTCAGTATTATCATCTATTGCATATTTTAAATTTGTATATCTTCCTGTAACAGAGACAATTTCATGATTAGCATTCATTGTTACAACAGTCCCAATTTTTAATTGATGTGTTACTTGTTTACTATCAATAAATTCAAGGTCATTTTTTAGTGTAGTAACAATTAGATTATTAAGAATATTTTTTTTATTAATTGCAATTATTGGTTGAGCAAATAATAAAGTAATAAATGAACAAACATCATCATATTTATTGTAATTTTTTATTGCTGAATTTAATAAAATTAACTTAATTTTTCATTCATTAAATTCTTTTAATACTTTTGCACTTAACAAGTTATATTTAACATTAATAGATGAATCAATTTCAATTGTTACATTATTTTTCTTTTTAAAATCAAAAATAGATTTTATAGTAGGATTAATTTTTTCAACATTAAAATTAAATTGTAAGTTTAGTTCATAAGCTAAAAAGTATATTCCATTTAATTCTGGACGATTAGATGAAATAGAAACTTCAAAAATAATATCATTAAAATTAAAATCATCAAAAAAAGTATTTTGATTAATTTGATATTCATATGGAATTTGAATAATTGTTTTTTTATCGTAATTTGAAACACAATTATGATTAATTGAGATTATTTCTTCAAATCCGCAAAGCATCCCTTGAGATTTAACTCCTCGAATTTCTCGTTCTCTAATTACTAAATCTTTATTTAAATGAGCTCCATCTAGTGCAACTACAACTCATTGATTTGGTTTTAAATCATCAGCTCCACAAATAATTTGATATTTTTTTTCATTAACAACAACATTACAAATTTTTAGATGATCACTATTTGGATGCATAGTGAAATCAATCAGTCTTCCTAAGACTAAATCATTGCTAATTTTATTTTCAATAATTTGTTCAACTTCTACTCCAATAGCATTAAATGCAGAAATCAAATTATTATTGTTTATTGCTGAAAAATTCGGATTTATTAGTGTTAATAATTTTTTTGATACAAACATTTTAAACCTCAATTATCTTGGAATATTTTTAAATTGTTTAACAATTTCAAAATCGTTTTGATAGAAATTACGAATATCGTCTATTCCATATTTAAGCATTGCAATTCTTTCAATACCAATACCTGCTGCTAAACCATTTTTTACATTTGTATTTGAAATGTTTAATACATTAATATTTAGCATTCCTGCTCCAAGTATTTCAATTCATCCAGTTTTTTTACAAATGTTGCAACCTTGTTGTTGACATTTGAAACAACTTACATCAACTTCAAAACTTGGTTCGGTAAACGGAAAATATGAAAGACGAAATCTTGTTTTCGTATTAGATCCAAATAAATATTTTAAGAATGATTCAATAATTCATTTTAAATTTGAAACATTTAAATCACTATTGATTCAAACAATATCTAATTGCATAAATTGATGACTATGAGTTGGATCATCATCATCTTTACGATAAACATTACCAAATGAAGCAACACGAATATCTGTATTTTCATTATTAGCAATTTTTTGTGCACTAGTAGCAGTACAATGTGTTCTTAATAATAAATTTTCATTGATAAAAAAAGAATCACTTAAATTTCTCGCTGGGTGATTTTTAGGAATATTTAGGGCAGTAAAATTATGATAGTCTGAAACCAATTCATTTCCTGAAACAATTTCAAAATTTAGTTGTTTAAAAAAATTCAACATATTTGACAAAACTAAGTTCAATATATGTCTACTACCAACCATCATCCCTTCATTTAACATTGGATAGTCATATTCAATTTTAGAATTTGTCTCTTGAACATCAAATTTATTTAAATATTGATTATAAATTTCTTCAATTTCATTTTTTAATTCATTTAATTGAATTCCAAATTCACGTTTATTTTCAACATTATGAATTTCCTTGTATAGAGAAGAAATTTCATTTTTTATAAAAATATTCTTGATTTCTATTAATTTTGTTTTATTAGTTGCTTCATTTAATAGTGTCTTAAACTTTCCAATATAATTATTTTTATCTATCATTTTTTGCCCTTATTCTAAAAATATTTTTCATTTCATCAATTATTAATTTTTTATTCTGCGATAAAAAAGACAATAAATTAAAATTCAAAATTAAAAATAAAAAACCACTTACACCAACACTACATCCAAAACCTAAAACATGTATTGTATATATATTATGTATATCTTTTGGAATGTATTTATCTATTGATGCTTGCAAATAAATGCTACAAATAATGATGCTTGTTAATAAAGTAAGTCAAGCAAGTATGGTTATAATAGCTAGACTAATTTTTTTAATTTTTATTTTTGAATCCATATTTAAATAATTTTATTAAATAATTTATTTATCTTTTAATAAAAAAATATCAAATATAAAATCATTTAAAGTGTTTTTGTGTTTATTTTTAACATTCATTATTTTAATTTTTCTAATCGTTTCTGGGTCAATACTTTTTCCTAATAGATAGTTATCTAATTCAGAATATGAAAATCCAAAGTCTTTTTCATCTGTTTGTTTATACAATAATCCAGCAGAAGGTTGTTTTTTAATAATTTTTTCTGGTAAATTAAATTCTTTTGCAAGTTCATAAATTTCACATTTTAAAAAATTGATCAATGGAAAGATATCTCCAGCACTATCACCATATTTAGTAAAATATCCTAAATAATATTCACTATAATTCAAACAACTAACAACTAAACCATTTTTAGATAATGCATAACTAGATAAAAAAATGGCTCTCAATTTTGGTTTAATATTGACTAACTCTTCTTTACTTGCAAAGCTCAATTTTTTTGCTAAACAAAGATATTGATCAGTTAAATCTATTGTTTCAATATTTATATTCAAGTTCTCACTAATTAAATTAATATCTTCTAAATCATTTTGATATTCTATTGGTAAATAAAAAGCTTTTACTTTATCTTTTCCAACATTTTTAATTAAGATTTGTAAAGTAACTAAACTATCAATTCCTCCACTAATCCCAATGACATAACAATCTTTATGATTAGTTAATATATTATTTTTAATTATTTCATCAACAATTTTTACTTTTTCATTAATTTTCATAATATAGTTTTGTGTCACCTAAAATAATTGTGTCACCTTCTTTAGCCCCCATATTAGATAAATCTTTCAACATCGATGTTGAAGTTATTTTTTGATTTAGTCTAATAAGGTTGTCGCTAGTATTAATTGGTATTCGATATGCTCAATATTCTAAGTATTCACAATTAACTTTGAAAATATGTTCTTCTAATTTTTCAATTTTAATTTCTTTACTTAATTTATCGCTCTTAGGAATTGATTCTTTTCATTCAATAATTTCATCATCAGAAGTCTCACTTGATTGATCTAAATACGTATTAATTAATTCTTCTTTTAATTCATCTAATCCCAGATCTGTCAAGCAAGAGGTTTTTATTATTTTTGTATTTTTAAAAATTGATTTAATTTTTTTGAATTGTAAACCATCAAGATCTTCATCACTTTTATTAGCTACTATAATAATTTTTTTATTAATTAAATTGATATCATATGATTTCAATTCATTATTAATGATATTTATTGATTTAGTAATATCTTCATTGTCACTTTTTGATAATGAAATAACGTGAACCAAAATTTTACATCTTTCAATGTGTCTTAAAAAATCATATCCTAATCCAACACCCTTTGAAGCTCCTTCTACAAGACCTGGAATATCAGCAATTAATATTTTATTTTGTTTATATTCCAAAACACCTAAAATTGGAATTAAAGTTGTAAATTGATAATCTGCAATTTTAGGTTTTGCATTAGTTAAACAACTAATTAATGAAGACTTACCAGCATTAGGCAAACCAATTAATCCAATATCAGAAATTTGTTTTAATTCTATTATTGCATTAATTTCTTCTCCTTTTTCACCTAACTCATATAGTGTTGGTGCTTTATTAAATCCAGATTTAAAGAAAGCGTTACCATGCCCTCCAATACCACCTTCTGCTATTAGATATTCTTTTTTTTCAACTAAAATATCAGCAATTATTTTTCCTGTTTTTTCATCTATGACAACAGTTCCTAGAGGAACATTAATATATGTATGTTCTCCATTTCTTCCATACATATTTTTAATTCCACCATTAATTCCACTTTCAGCAACAATTTTTTTTCTATATGCAATAGATTCTAATGATGTTTCATTTTTATTTCCTATGAAATATATATTTCCACCATTTCCACCATTTCCACCAGCAGGACCACCTAATGGAACATGTGCTTCTCTTCTTCAAGAAACAATTCCATTTCCACCATTTCCTGCTTTAATTAAAATTTTACATTTGTCTATGAAAGCCATAATTTAATTATTTTACTTATATAAAAGTTATTTTTTTTATTTATTATTTATTAATATTTATTTTGAAATTTTTATAAAAATACACATTTATAGAAGATAAGCATATTGTTCTC
>CAMWTZ010000020.1 GCA_947177385.1 uncultured Mycoplasmataceae bacterium | reverse complement strand
GATTAAAACCATATTCTAGAACTTTATCTAATGGCACAATTTCTTTCTTAATAGAATTAATCAATGTTAATTTATAAGCATCTTCAATTTGTTCGATGTGCTTAAATAAAACACCTGGAGTATCTATTAAATTAAGCTCATTATTAATATTGACTATTGTTTGTTTTTTAGTTACTCCAGGAAAATTTTGAGTAATCAATGTATTTTTATTTTTTAAAATATTTATTAAAGTTGATTTTCCAACATTTGGTAAACCTATAACTAAAATAATAAATTTAGGATGTATTAATCCTTTTCTTTTAGCAGACTCAAATTGGGATTTTAATTTTTTATTAATTTCATTAATAATTTTGTTACGTAAATTTTTTTCTTTTATATTACACACAAAAATATCATTACTATTTTTTAAATCAGAATAATCAGATTTTAAAGCTATTTTTAAAATTGGTTTATTACCAACTATATTTAATAACTCATCATTAGAAGAAGTATTTATTGCACGTGCATCTAAAACTTCAATAATTAAATTTACCTTATTTACAATTTTTCCAATTTCTTCAAGACTTTTTTTCATATGTCCTGGAAATCAATTAATGTTCAATCCACATTCAACTTCTTGCTTTATTTTTTTATTATTAACGTTCATATGTTGAAGTTGGTAATTCACCATCAAATCCAAAAGTTGAATAAATTGTAATTAAACCTTGAGTGTCAATGCTTCGCATTATTGAAATTAAAATCTGGATATCAATATAAAAACAAATAGTTTCTAAACTACGATAACTTGATAAACTCTCATTATTTAAAGTACTATTATCTGATGAATTAATTGCAATTTTATAGTTTCATTCAGAAGATTTTAAAGAGATAGCAATTTCATTAATTTTTTCAGAATAAATTTGAACTTTAACAACTTTATTGCGTGGAAAATAGTAGTTATACAATAATCCAGAAATAACAGATCCAATAATACTAGAAATTAAATTTGGTGAAAAAAACGCTTCAATAGCAAGACCTGTTTTTATTTCATTATATAATCTTTGATATTCTAAAATTCAACAAGTAAATGAACCTAATGTAACTCCAATCGTTAGACTAGCTACATTAAAAATTGTTAATAAATTTGCAATAGATTTATTTTTAATTTTTGAATAATAGAAACCAATTATATCTGTACCACCAGTAGATGATCCCAGTATATATATCATGCTATAAATAATCCCACTAGTTATTGATGCAATTAATGCATAAATAAATAATCCGAAAACCATTCCATTTGTAGATTCTCATGGCAACATTTGTGCCCCAGCAATATAACCTGGAATATTTTCAGTTCCAGCTGAATTATTCATATTTGTTAAAATGAATATTCCATTACCATGATTAATAAAACCAAGTGCAAATCCTACAAGCTGAGAGGAAATAATAAAAAATAATGTAAGAATTGCAAATTTTTTACCAATCTTATAATATGCAAAAATAATGAGAGGAATATTTATTAAAACATATAATCCTCAAAATATAACATTATAAACAATATTCGCTGTTGTTGTATTACCTGTGTTAGAAATTTGAATTCTAATGATTTTTGCGATTCCTTGAATAATTCCGGAAATTCCAGGAGTATAAACACCAGTATATTGCACAAATAATCATGTTGTAATTGAAACAACTGTTCCTAATAAACAAACTAATAAAATTTTCATTCATAATTTATCAATTTTATATAATCAACCAAAACGAATCGTTTTAGCTGAATATTTAATGTTTTGAGTTTTGATATTTATTTCAGATAAATTATTAGTTTGTTTTAATTGTGCTTTTTTTAAATCTATTTCTTGTTCTAATAGACTTAACTTATTTTCTTTTTCTTTATCATCACTATTATTGATTAAATTGTATTCTGCTTGTAATTTTTCAAGTTGTTCAACAATTTTAGATAAATTTAACTCATCATTTTTAGAACCAAAATTATCTAAAAAATTTTTCTTAGATTTTTTATTTTGATCTCTATTTTGTAAATTTATTTTTTCTTCAATTCTAAAACGTTTTTTAGATTGCTCATTTAAACGAATCACAACAATTTAACCCGTTTTATAAATTATTTTTTAACAATTTCTTTAATACGTGCTGATTTTCCAGAAAGTTTACGCATATAAGAAATATATGCACGACGAACTTTACCATATCGTTTTACTTCAATTTTTTCTACTAGTGGACTATTTAAGTCAAAACCTAATTCAACGCCAACGCCATTTGATTCTTTACGAACAATGCAAGTTTCACTTGCTCCACTTCCTTTACGACGTAAAACAACACCTTCAAATTTTTGAATTCTACTTTTTTTACCTTCAATAATTCTGTTGTGTACAACAATTGTGTCACCTGAATCAAAATTAGGAATATTTTCTTTAATTTGAGTTGATTGAACTAAATTTAAAATTTCACCTTTGTTAATTTTTGTAACTGACATATTATTTTCCTCTCTTTTTTAAATATTTTTTATATAAATCAGGTCGATATTTTTTTGTAAATATTTTTCTTTGTTCTACTCTTCATTCATTTATTAATTTGTGATTTCCACTTAATAAAACAGATGGAACGATTTTATTATCAAATATTTCAGGTCTCGTATATGTTGGATAATCTAACAAATTATTGTTAAATGATTCATTGATTAAACTATCTTTGTTTATGACATTATCTAATTGTCTTGCAATAGAATCAATTACAACATTTGCTGCAATTTCTCCTCCAGATAGAATATAATCACCAATGCTTATAATTCCATCTACATATTCCAATATTCGATAATCAATTCCTTCATAATGTCCACAAATCAAAATTAAATGATTTGTATTTTTGATGATTTTTCTAGAATAATCTTGATTATAAATCTCACCAATTGGTGATAATAAATACACTAATGAATCATTTGTCTTTATTTTTTTTAAACAATCATATATTGGTTGAATGCTAATCACCATTCCACCACCACCACCATAAGGAGGATGATCCACTTTTTGATGTTTATCATTAGAATATTTACGAAAATTTATTATTTCTATTTCTAATTCTTTTTTCTCAATTGCATTTTTAACAATTGAATATTCTTTAATTCAATTTATGCTATTTTCAAATATTGTCAAAATTGTAATTTTAAACATCTATTTTTTAGAATTTTTTTCTGCCATAAATTTTGATCAAATTTTTTGTTTAGACAAAAAAGATTTAACTGTGTCTGTAGGTTGCGCACCATTTTTTAATCATTCAATGATTTTATCTTCTTTTAGGTTAACAACGCCTTTAAATGGTTCATATTGACCTAATAATTCAATATAGTCACCATTAGCTTTTGCTCTTGAATCAGCAACTACAATACGATAGTATGGCATTTTATTTCTTCCCATACGTAACAATCTAATTTTTACCAATTTTAAAATCTCCTAGCAATGAAATATTAATAGAAATATTATATATTAAAAATAGGTGTCTGTTAATATATTTTGGTTAACAGATATTATTTAAATCCACCACTTGTGAATGGATTTTTACCTAGCATCAATTGCTTACCCATTTCTGCCATTTTATTTTTTCCAGTTTCTCATTGTTTTAATAACTTATTCAATTCATCCATTTTCATTCCAGAGCCTTTAATAACTCTAACTTTTCTATTTGGTTGTTTTTTAAAAACCCGTGGATCACGTCGTTCTTTTAATGTCATCGATGACAATAAAACTTTTCATTTTTTAATGCTACTTTCAATTCCATCTAATTTATCATCACTAATAGCACCTGTTAAATTGGTTGGCAACATTTTCATTATTCCACCTAATGAACCAAATTTATTTAATTGTTCCATTTGACGCATCAAATCTTCTAAGTCCATTTTTCCACTTAGCATTCTTTGCATAGCATGTTTAATTTTATGTTCATCCATTATTTCACTAGCTTTTTCAGCTAATGACATAACATCTCCAAAACCTAAAATTCTGTCTGCAATTCTTTCTGGATAAAAAGTATCCAATGAACCTATTTTTTCACCATTACCAATTAATTTAATTGGAACATTTAACATACTAACTAAAGATAAAATAGCTCCAGCTCGAGCATCTGAATCTAATTTAGTTATAACTATACCTGTTAGTTTTAATTTATTATTAAATTCAACAGCGACATTCATAACATCTTGTCCACTCATTGCGTCAACAACTAATAATATTTCATCTGGACTAATAGTTTTCTTAATTTCAATTAATTCATTCATCAGTTCATCATTAGTTTGTAAACGACCTGCAGTATCGACAATGACTAAATCATCATCTTTGTATTTTTCAATTGCATTACGAGCAATTTTGTCTGGTTTATTGTTATTTTCTTTATAAAAATCTACATTAATTTCACTTGCTAATTTTTCCAATTGATCAATTGCAGCAGGACGATATATATCACAAGCAACTAACAAAGGTTTTTTATCATTTTTATTTTTATACTGGTTTGCAATTTTTGCAGATGTTGTTGTTTTTCCAGAACCTTGTAAACCAACTAACATTATTTTGTTTACTTTTTTATTAATATTTATTTCAGATTTATTATTACCAAGAATTTTTATTAATTCATCTTTTATAGTCAATAACAAAAAATCACTTAATTTTTGTCCTGGTTCCAAAATTTGTCCAACAACTTTAGTTTTAATGTCATTAATAAATTTTTTGACAACTAAAATATTAACATCAGAGTCTAATAATGCAATTCTAATTTCACGTAAAATTTCACTAATATCTTCTTCTTTAATTGTTGAATTAATTATTTTTTTTGTTGTTTTTTTTAAAACAATATTCCCAAGTAGATTATTAAATCCCATTTTATTGCTCCATTATTTTTTGCTAACCATTAAAAATAATCTAATCATATATAAAAATAAAATAATAAAACAAGTTAATAATTTCAATCCAAAAAATAAGCTAATTTTTATTCTTTGATTATTAGTTAAATCATTATAAATAAGATCAAATTTTTTAATTTGGTAAAAATATAAAAGAATCATAATAATAGTTACTATCATGAAAACAAAATCATAAATAAGATAGTATATACTAAATAAATTTGTTAATAATAATGCAAATGGCAAGATAAATATTAATTGCATTACAAACATCATTGTAATTACAATTCAAATAATATTTTGTAATTTAAATGCAAATTTATCATTAACTAAAAAGTAACCAATCCCACCTATAATTAAAAAGATTACTCCTGTAATTCCTAACATAGAATAAATAAAAATTGGATTGTCTAATAAAGTTATGAGTGGAGCAATTACTCCTACAAATAAGAAAATATTTATAACTCAATTTGTAATTATCAATAAATAATTTGCATTAATAATGTTTTCAGATCATTTATAAGATAAATATATCAATATAAAGAAAAAAAGAATTGACAAAATAGAACTTGTGATTATATATGTATTTGTATAAATTATTTCAAATGCATAATTTTGCATTAAATAACTATATAAAGCTGATAATAAACTAACAATTATAAATCCTAATGCAGCTCAAATAAGTGATGTTAACAAGCATCAAGATCTATTATGAATTTTTGTATTAGATTGATATTGTTTTAAATTATTTTCCATTTTAAATTAATATTATCACTTAAGACATTCAACTAAATTATTTTTTTTGAATTTGTATAATCCTAATAAATAAATACATCCATATAACAAAATTATAAAAGCCAAAATCATAAAGAATGTTGGGATATTGAATGGGAATGCTATAAAAATATTTATATTTAATAAGATAAAGTTTTTAATAAATAAGTTTAACAACAATACTATTGGATAAGAAATAATCGATGAAATAAATAAACATGGTGCAAATATTGAAAAGAATATCATTGTATTAGTTTTTAAACTATAACCTAATGTATTTAATATTGCAGAAATTCTAGTTATTTCATTGATAATTAAAGCCGCAATAATGATAATGATTAATACACTTAACGTAAATATTAATCCTATACAAGTAATAGCAATATTATTAATTGTATTTGCTAATTCTTCATACATAATTTTTTGTTGATCTAATGAATTAACATTTTCATAGGCAGTTAAGAAACCCATAGAACCATATTTAGCAGCAATAATATTAATGATTCTTTCAATGAATTGATCAAGATCATTAGTATTTAGATGTCTATTGATGATATCAACAAATGTATCATAATTAATATCTAATGCATTTGCTAAATAATGTCTATTTATATCATTATTTGATATTGAGTTTTTTATTAATTTATTTAATTCAACATTTGGTGTTCACATATCAAATCCTTGGTATAGACCTGATTGAGAATAAAGTGACAATGTTGTATTTAAATAACTAGGTGCGGGATTATTTGTATAAAGTCCATTAAAACCACCGAAACTATTGTATTGATTGTTCATACCTATTTTAAAATTAGCATCATTAGTAAAACTTGATACATTAGTATTATTTTCATAATCATCTTTTGTAGCTAATCCTAGAACTTTTTGAGCATTACTAATTGACATATAAATTTGCGGACCATTTCCAGTATTACAAATATCAACAATTCTTAATTTAACTACTGGATTATCAATTAATTCTATTTCGTCTAGATTAGTAGATAAATTTAGACTTGATGCTATATCAAAATTTTCACTATATTTATAACGATTAGTGTGATTTAAAATTTCAGAATCAAAGATGTCACCAACTTTCAACTTATATAAATCAGCAACATAATTATTAATAATTACATCAACAATATTTGTTTCACTGTCAAATTCACCAAATAATTTAGTATTGATATATTGATTAGAATTGTTTTTTAAAACAATAAATTTTGAATTTTCTATAATTCCAATTACTTGCATGTTGTTGTTGTTGTATGTAATGTCAATGTGAACATATGGTTCATCACCTTCATTAAATACAACAATATTATTCATAATTTTATAAAAATTATTGTAATAAATGGGATCGTTATAAATACTTAAAATAAAATTCAAGAAATTAGTATTGAATGTAAAAGGTAAAACTGTTAATGCTTTTGATGAATTTATTTTATAAGCATATTTATGTTGAATATAGCTTTGATTATCAAATTTATCAAAAATATAATCATTATTTAAATTATCAACACTATTATCAGTAATAGTTTCTCTTGTCATATAACTAAATAACATCGATCGATATGTTATTAGATATTTATTAGCATTTAAATTGTAATTAACTTTAAAAATTATTGTCTCATTGTCATCACAAAGAATAGGATTTTCTAATGCTGATTGAGTAAATAGTTCTTGACAATATTTAACACTCAATTTATCAACTGGATTAACTGGAATTTGTTCACCAGTTTCAGGATTTAGTTGCGCATAACTTTGATATGCATTGTTAACTAAAGTTGCAAAGTTGGATCAATTATCAATAACATCTTTAGGACTACTAAATAATGGAATAATATTATTGCTGCTATCTTTAGTTAGTAATTCAGCTGCATTAATTACTCCAACTTCACTTGGATTAATATTAATCAATTTATTATTAACAGTTAAGTTATCAGGCATAGATAATTTTATTGTAGAAGGATTTGTGCTATTAAAATTTTGTACAACCCAATATGTAGGAAAATCAATGTAATTTTTATTTGCAGCTGTTGTATTTGGTTGAATAAGACTCAAATTATTTAATCGACTAAATCACGCTTGATTTAATGGTCTCATATCAGTTAATAATTTTTCTTTTAAATCAATTGATAAATTGTTAGATTCATTTTGTTGATTTTGAGGAGAAATTGATTTGAAAACATCTCAAGGATTTACTCCAAGATCTCCTATACCAAAGAAATAATTTAATAATTCTTGAGTCTGAACTCTATTTTTCATATAAATAATATTACTATTAATTTCATCAGAGTCATTCATAGTAGGAATATGTAAACCAATATAGTTTCTAAATAATGCACTACTTTGATATGTAGAACTTAAAAAAGAATTATTAGCATAATCAATATTGTTAAAAATAGGATCACCTTTTTTGTTTGTTAATGATCTTCCAATATCATTTGCATCTAAACCAAAATATTGTCCACCTTGTGAAGTAGGAGTTGCCATATCAATATTAAATGTTGAATAATTGCTATCCATTTCTAATTGGTATGCATTATTTAATTTATTGGTAACACTAATTCCAACATTCATTGTCACAATTGATAAAGTTGTTAATGCAAAGATAAAAAACATTTTTGTTAATGAACTGAATGCAAGTGAAACTTTATATTTGTATAATACTTTTGCTCATCTAATTAATGGACTAAATGAAATATATAATTTGTTTGCAATCAATTCATCGTTTACTTTTAATAAATCAACTAAATTTTTCTTCATTGCAAATCAGCCAACAACAAAATTTATTAATACTAAGATAACAAGTGGAATAATGATTGTTAAAATAAATCATCCTGCATTGTACATAACAATAGGTGTTGGAATAAATCAATAATTACTTAAAATACCAAAAATTGTAAATTCAAAATAATGTCCAGCTAATAAACCTAATGGACATGCAATAACACATATAAATGAACTTATAAAAGCAATTGAAATAAGAATTTTAGTTTTACTAAAACCATTAGACAGTAAAATTGCTAATGATAGTTTATTTTTAGCAATAAAGTTTTTACTAAAAATTATCATTGTAAAAATAACAAGAATCAATACAAAGAATGCGATTACAATAGCAATTACAATAAATATATTTATTAATGATGTAATAAATTTTATACGAACACTACTTGGCGTCATTTTATTATTTAGATCATTATATCAATATGCTGCAGTTATATTGGATGGTCAAGACATATTAGTCTTTGCTAGTTGATTAACTTTACTTAAAATTTCTGTTTCAGTTAAATTACCTCGATATCTTGCTACCAAAAAATTCTCATGGGGAGAACTACCAAAACTAACATCTGCCCGATCATATCCTGTTTTATTTACATAAACTAAACATTCTTTTTTTGGATCTGGAATATTATTTGCAAAAGAAATAATTGGATATAAAAAATCTGGTGAAACACCTGTTCCAATAATTACATATGGCAAATTATTAATATTTATTGTATATTTTGAATCTAATTGGGCAACAAAATTTGTAATTTCTAAATTACTTTTTAGATTTAAATATTCATTTATATTTCCATTTATTCAATTATTTTCCAGTTTTGTTAAATCAATATTTTCTGTTGTTTGTAAAATATCTTTTTGAAATTGTGCAAATGAATAAACTTCTTTCCCATTTTTTTCTAGAAAAGCATTTGATACTATTGCAAGACTTCCATATGGATCATCAAAATAACCATATAAAGGAATATTCCCATTATATGAACTTAAATTGAATACCATTCGAGCGCCCCGTATTTGAATAGGAGAATATTTCTCATTAGTTGGTATAAGAAAAGATTTTAAATATTCACTTACAAGAGATTTAGAACTTGTAGTTGATAAAGGATCACCAGTAATTGGATCATATTGATAATTACTATTAATAATTTCTTGTCAAACTTCATTAAAGGTTGTCAAATAGTTTGAATTTGTTCATTGACTACTTATACAAAAATAAATTAATTTTTGTCGTGCAGATATGTTTGTTTCATCAGTGTCAACACCACCAATTAAATCAGAAGATGCATTGTTAAGTATTTCCTGATACTCAATGGATGATGGTATTGTAAACTCTCCTAAACTATTTTTTGGTAATCCATCTTGTTTAAAAATTGCTAATTTATCAATTTCATATGTTGGCAAATATTCAATAAATTTATAAATGTCATTATTTGAATTATTAGTAACATTAACTGAATTAAATTGACGATAATCAACATTTAATTCAGTTAATCCTGCATACATAGCAGCTTGTTGTTGCTCAGATTGAATTGAGTTTTCACTATATTTTTCATTAATAACTAAATCATGTAAGTTATATTCAGTAGTTAGATTTGTGAAAATACTTTTAATCGTTAGACCTAAATTAGAAAAAGCACTAAAAATCATTACAGATAAAAGTAACAATATAAATGTTGCAAAATATCCAAATTTTGACTTAGTAATATATCTTAATATATTTTTAAACAACTCTTTCATTTTTTTACCTAATTAGTTAAATATTTAATAATTAAAAATATTACTAATTAGGAATAAAAAGATTGTATTTATG
>CAMWTZ010000019.1 GCA_947177385.1 uncultured Mycoplasmataceae bacterium | reverse complement strand
TTCTAGAACATCAATAATATTTTTTTCATCGATAAAATCGTCTTTAACTTCAAAATAATTTATTAAATCACATTTTGAATAATTATGATTAATGATGTTTTTAGCATTATTTGGTAGATTTATTAATTGTTTATTAATAAATTCTTCAATTAAACAGTTTGTTTTAAAGATGTCATTTTCTTTAAGAAACTGATGAAGATTACCATTACTTTTACTACTAATAATTTCATTTATTCTTGTGAAGGGAGATATTATAATAATATCTTTTTGTTTAATAAACATATCATTAATTTTAATGTTTGTGAATATATTATCTTTGTATATTAAATTTCTAATGCTAATATTTGTGTTATTTGTTTTAATGATCTTAAATCCAAAATAATCAAATTGTACACTATTAGCATTAACAAATATAAATGACATAAAATTATCAATATATTTTTGTGAAGATATTATAATTTTTTCATTAGATTCTTCTTTTATCTGATAATTATTTAAAAAATTTAAATTTATTTTATTACTCATTTATATTACCTTATATCTTTTATCATCATTGATAAATTCATTAACATCAATTTCACCACTTAATATAATGCCACGATTATATTGGGCTTCCGTCAAAATATATGCTCTTATTTTGCCTTTTGGTGGAATTATCTTTTTTATTTTTTCTATATGATTATCTGATAAGGTCTTAGATTGAATTACTTTAGAATAAACTGATTCTTGAATTTGTATATATCCTAGTTGCAATATTCCATTATGAAATTTTGTATAAAAATAATGATCATCTTTACTTATACTAGGAAGATCATACATTATAATTACTCGCATTGTATTGTAGTCACTATAATATGTTTTTGAAATTTTCATCATATTCTATTTTGTAATCATATTCAATTTTATTGTGCATAAAACTTTTATTGATTATTCAATCGATTATGCAATCAATTGAATTATTTACAAATTCATATTTATCATTTATTTTAATTTTGTAATTAGCTATAAAATCTAACAAACAATTTTTTAATTGAGAATTTAAAGTAATTCTATTATCTAAAATACCAATATCTTTTATTGATTTAACAAAAATATCTATAATTATCCTAAATATTTCTACTATATCATATGCTAATGGCATCTCTGAATATAAGCTTCCATGAAAAAACGCTATCATTGGATGCAATCCTTTCTTTACAATAGAACGAGCAACCATATTTGTTAAAATAGTATATCCATAATTTAATAATTTATTAATAATACAATCATTAGTTCTTTTGAATTTATTACCATATAGTGATTTAAAAAAGAAATTTGCAACCTTAGCTTCAAATAATTCATTAATATTTTCTTGATTTAAATTATTGTGATCTATTTGCAAATATTCTAGATATAAAATTTGGTTTTTAATTTTATTAGATTGTAACCAATTTCAAGTTAGTTTCTTAAAATCATCTTGTCAATTTAATTGATTTCTAAAGTTATCATAACTTTGTTTTTGAATCTTGTATCCTAATATATATGAATTTGGTAATTTATTTTGATTACAAAGAATAATGCAAACTCCATGTTGTACCAAATCATTTATTGAATTTACACTTAAATTCACTCTGTTTTCAGATATTAATAGAACATCAATATCACTCATAGGAATTTTTACCTTATTTTCTTTTAATAGTATTAAATTTGACATTAATGTTTTTATAACACAAGGAGATTCTATATTTATTATTTTCCATCCCATAAATATACCTTAAAAAAATAAAATTGTTGCATGCGCAACAATTAGTTTATATCTAAAATAATGTGTTATTATAGAAATACTAAATTAATATTTAGTTTTAAGAATTCACATAAATTTAGTATTAACTAAAAATAAGGGCAAGTCCTGTTTATTAATTACATTAGTAATTTATATTAAGAGTAAGTTTATTGCTTACTCTTTTTTATTTCTTAAAATAATTAAAAACATTAAATTTATTAATGTTTAAATTACTAATATATAATATTAATAATTTAGTACTAGATTTACTATACTAAAAACTAATTTTGTTTGGTTAATGATTTAGTAGAGTTTTTGGTTAGTACTAAATTTATGTGAATTTTTAAAAATAAAAACATCTAATTAATAGATGTTTTTCATCAATATATAATATCAATAATTTAGTGACATATTTAACTATAATAGTAATTATTATAGTTTTAATAAGAAAAATGATTTAATGTTTAGTTAGTAATTAAATTTAAACTAATTAAGGTATATTAATTTAGTCATATTTTAAATTTCTGATATATTAAATTATTTTTAATTTTTCTTTAAATTCTTGATCTAATGCATTATAGCTTTTTTCAATTTCTATTTTCTTATTTTTTTCTTTTCTTGAACGATTGATTATAGTAATTATTGAATTTGATATATTATAATTAGTAGTTTCATATATTTCATTGTTTAATACGAACAATTGATTAAGATTAAATATTTTTATTAATTTTATATAAGAAGGTAACTCATTTAAACTATAATAAATATTTTTTGCTATCATAAAATTTAATTGATTTATTTTTGCAAAATATATTCTATTATTCATTTTAAATAAAATAAAAAACTTTGTCGAATTGCCATATAAGCATTTTCTTTGATTTAATAACTTAAATTTACTTTCATCAAATAGTTTCTTGCCATTTTTTGTATTAGTGAATTTATAATTTTTTAGAAATTCATATGTCGGATTATATTTATCTTCTAATAATTTTTTAATATTTTTAACAATATATTTTATTTTTAAATCATTATTAGAATTATTTTTTTGACAATTTGTTATAGGTATTCCATTTATAAAATCATCAGAGATTCCTTCTTTTTTAATATATTCTAGATATTTTGAAAATAAATCATAATTTTTTGTGTTTTCAAAATTTATTTCTTTATTTTCACTTATTGGATATTCTTTAATAATTTGAAATAAATCAAAAATTACATTGTAATTACTTAATATATTATTTTCACGACAATATTCTTCAATTATTTCTTTTGCACTTTTATTTGATTTTTGTGTTTCTTTTAGTAAATCCAAATAAATTTTTATAAATTTGGAATCATCTTTAGAATTCGTTAAGTCAATTTTAATTACTCTACGTTTTTTATCCTTCTCAATTTCTTTATAAGTTTGGAAATTTTGATTTTCAAAAATTTGTGATGTTGGAACTTTTTTAATAAGTTCAATTGCTTTTTCTTGTTCACCTTTTTCTAATAATTTATTAATTCAATTAATCATTTTTTTATTTTTCTTAGGTTTACAAGAATAAGAGAAATTTTCATCACTTACTATTTTATTTTTAATATCTTCTTTATTTTTGCCAATAAATTCTTTAAGATTATTTGTTCTATTGAATGATAATTTTTTAACTCAAGAATTAAATTCATTTCTATCTTCGAACTTCTTTTTTAGTGTCCATAAGTTGTTCATTTTTTTATGATATTCTTTAATATAGTCTAGAGATGAATAAATTGCAATAATACTTGCATCATGTGCGTGGTGATTGGAAATGTTTCTATCTTTTGTTCAATTTTCATCAATTAATTTACGAATATTTTGGCTTTCACTACCAGAAATAGTCATAATTTGACAATTTATAATTTTTCTCAAATTATTAATAATAAATTCACTTTTAATTTCTTGATTCTTTATCTGATTATTTCTAAATTCTAAAAAAGATAAAAGTCCTTCTTTAATCTTTCTAATAGCATAAGTAGTTTCAGATAAATTTCTTCTAAAAAATCGTGAATATTCTAATTCTTCAGTGACTAAATTATTATATTTTTCTTTGTAATATTCCTTATTTTTATCTTTATTTTTAAAATTAAATCATTCTTTTCATTTGCTTTTTAAATTTTGCAATTTATCTGGATCATTTTTGAATCATTGAACTGGAGTTTTTTGTCCTTTAGATTGATTATTTTTTGCTCTTGTTAGAACGAGATTTGCTTTTGTATTATCATGACTTATTGATCTTGGAATAATATGATCCACTTCACAATCATTAAATTCAGATATCTCAATACGTGAATTAGTATCATAGGCATCAAAACAATGTTGCTCTTTTCATAAATTGTATTTTTTAATATTTAATTCATTTATTGATAAATTGTATTTTTTTAATTCAGTTTTAGCTTCTTCATTCTTATTTTCCTGGAATTCTTGTAATTTAGAAATTTCTTCTTTCTTTTGCTTATTAGATAATAATGATGTATTAATTTCATCATTACCATATGTTGTTTCCAAAATAATTGCATCTAATTCATATTCATTATTTTTATAACAAAACTTCAAAACTTCATTGTTAATTACACGAATAGTTTCATGAATTGTATTTCTAACATTTGGCGATATAAATTCAATATCATCAAATAATTTATTTGGAATAAATTGATTTGATAAACTTTCTTTTTGCAAACTTTTATTAAAATTAATTTTTAAAAATTTTTCAAAAGATTGATTTTTAGCTTCTTTAATTTCATCTTTATAATAAATGTTAAAATTATCAATTTTTTGATTATCTAAATTGTTAATTGAATTATTGATATATTCATAGAAAACTGAATAGCCATATTCACGAGTTCCTGACATATCTTTTTCATTTATATTTTCAAAGTTGCAAAACTTATCGAAATTAATATTATTTATTTTGATGAATGTTAACTTTGAATCTAGTATGAGTTTATTTATTTGTTCATATGCATCTTGTTTTGATTTATTAAAATTCTTATTTCTATTTTTAAAATTTAAATCTGAATCATTTTTTGTAATTTTTTTATCTTTGCTATTTTTATCATCTACTTTAATGTAGTATTGTTTTAATAATTTAAATCTTAATTTAGATAATTCATCAAAATCATTGATGATTTTCATTAAATTTTGTTCAAATAATAAATCAACGTTTTGCACATAACCATCTTTTTTGTCAAAGATTAATAAAAATTTTTCAAGTTTATCAAAATTAGAAGATGTTTGTGTTTTATTTTTTGGATAACCTGTAAAATTATCAACATCACTATTTAAGTATTTAGAAATACTTTCAATAGTTGGAGCTTCACATTTTTTTATAATATTTTTAAAAATTTCTTTAATTTGATAAACTGTTAATTTTTCATTGTTTAATTTAGTGCTAGCAAGTTGTGATAAAAAATTACTAATTTCAGCAATAAAAAAATATTGATTGCATCTTTTTTCAATTTCAAAGTTAGTTTTGTTACAATTTTTTATTTTACTAATTGGACATTCAGCAATATTCTTTTCTCATAAATAGTGATATTTTGAATTTCCATTTTCATCATGTTCAATTATTCATCTTCTTTGTTTAGCATCTAATTTAGAATATAAATTTTGTGCTTTTTCTTTATTTATATTATCGTCATATCATGGACCAATCTGACCATCTCGATGACGATCAAAAATTTTTAAATAGTCTTCTATGAAATTTGAAAAATTATCTTCATAGTATTGACTTTGATTGTTTAGAATTATTTCTATGTCTTTACGGTGATGACTATGCGGAATTTTTATTTTATAATTTTCAGATGACCTAATTTTACTAAAGCTACTTTTTAAAATTGGTTCATAATATTTGAAACACACTGAATCTTCATAATTGTAATCACTTTTATTAATTAAATCATCACACTCTTTAAAAAATACTCCTCTTATTCCCAATTTTCAATACAAAAATAAGAATAATTCTTTTGGATCTAATTTTTGATTAAATCCTTTCTTATAAACTTCATATAAATCAATATTTTTATAATTAGAATTTGATGCATTATTAAATAAAAAGTCTGTTGAAGTAAAAGATTTATTAAAACCAAAAATATTTTGATATTCTTCTCTATATAATGTAGAAAATTTATTAGTTTTTATTTTTTTCTCTTGATTTGGTAAACAAAATTTATCAATCATGCAAAGAAAATCAATTTTTCTTTGTTTAAATCGATTCAATCTTCTTCTGGCACGTCTAAATTCACCACGAATTTTTTCACCGTACTCAATATTTTTATTATCTACTGATAATTGTTTAAAAAGATGTGATCCGCATTTAATAATATTTTGATTTTCATCTACTAGTGATCACCCTACAGATGCAATTCCTAAATCTAATCCTAAATGTAATTTTTTCTTAGAATAATTTTCCATACTTACTATTTTTTTGTTTCAATATAATTTTTGATTAAATTAACCAAATTTTTAAAAATCATTGCAACTGTAATTTTACCAACACCATTTGGAACAGGAGTTAAATATTTGGCTTGTGTTTTTACTTGTTCAAAATCAACATCACCAACCGGTTTGTTATTAAGATAACTAATTCCAGCATCAATAACAAAAGCATTCTTTTTTATCATTCTTTTCTTAAAATAATTTGGTTTTCCAATTGCAGTTATTAATAAATCAGCATTATTGGTAAAATGATTTAAATTTTTTGTTTTTGAATGACAAACTGTCACTGTTGCATCCATCTCTAATAAATTTGCAATTAATGGTTTTCCAATAATCTCTTTTCTATTAATAATAACGACATTCTTACCAGATAATTTGTATTTTTGGTTTTCAATGATTTTTAAAATTGCTTGACAAGTACATGTTAAGTTATAGAAATTATTTGATCTAGAAAAATTTCTAGAAATTGCTAAATGACTAATTCCATCAATATCTTTTTTAATATCAATATGCTCAATTATTTCATCCAATTTAAAATTACTTTTCAATGGTAATTGAATAATATATCCATGAACAGAACAATCTTCATTTATTTTTTTTATACAATTGATTAAAGATTTTTGGTTATTAAAATTTGTTAATATTTCGCATTGTACTCCAAGCGATTCTGCAAGATTTTTCTTATGTTGAATAAATTTTTTTGTTTCAATGTTATTATTAGAATTTAAAATAACAATTTTTGGTATTATATTGTTACTTTTGATAATATTGATTTCTGATTTAACTTCTTCAATAATTTTATTAGCAATCTTAGTACAATCAATAATCATATTTATTTTTGTTGCTTTTAATAATTAATATTTAATAAGTATATATTATTTAATAAATATCTTATTTATAAATATAAAAAACATTAAATTAATTTTTAATAAATTTAAATATTATAGATATAATAAATTATATTTTATAAATTTCCTTTTAAGGAAAAGTAAGAATGAAAAATAATTTTAACGCTATTAATAATTTTTTAAAAAATAATAAATACATTCGTAGTAATAAACTATGAATTCTTATCAATACTATATTTAGTATTTCAATTTTGATCTTTAGTATTGCAACAATGGTTTCTTCTAATACAAATCAAACTATAATTTATGGATTTGTATACATTGGTTATTTAATATCAGCAATAATTAGTGTAATTTCTTGTTCATTAATAATTTTTAATTTTATTTTGGATGATAAAAATGAATTTTTCAAAAAATGATATTTTTATTTACCATGTCTAATGATTTTATTTGAATCTATAGTTTTACCAATTCCATTAAATTTTGCTACAAGATCTAATTTTAATTCTGGTGTTGTATGAAGTATATTAATTTTTTCATTTTGTGTAATGATTATTGGATTGATTTTATTAGTTTTACAATTTAGTATTTTTAATGAAATTGATAATGATACTATTCAATCTCCAGAATCAAAAGATGACAGTAAAAAGATGATTAGAGATATAGAAAATAATAATTTATCAAGTTCTAGTGATTTTTCATCAACTAATAATTCGATTCATAATAATGAGTCAAATAAAGAAGATGAAATAATTATTCCAGATTCTATTATTCATAATGATTAGTAATAATAAATTTAAAACAATACGTACAATAAATTCTAAAAAAATTCGTTTTGATAAAAAGATAAAAAAATTATTTTATACAACAAGTTATTTTATAAAAACACGCAAAATCTTAATATCTAAAAAAAATAATCTTGATTGCACAATGCAATTCATACATTTTAGTGAATATGCAATTATGTCAGGATTCCAAGAAATTGTTAAATTATTGAAATTTACATTAACAAAAAAACAATTGAATAGTATAGAAGTATTTCTTGCAAATGATAATCAAATTATTGATAAAAATACACCATTGATGATTATCAAAGGAAAATATTCAATTTTTGGGTGATTAGAAAATATAATTGATGGAATATTAGCTAATCGTTGTAGTGTTGCAACAAACACAAGAGATCTAATTAATAGTCTGTTACCGCATCAAAAAATTATTTATATGTGTGATCGCACAAATAATTATTTTTCTCAATCATATGATGCTTATCCTGCATATTTGAATGGAATTGATTTATTTGTTACAAATGCGCAAATCGAATTATTTAATGATGATAAAAATGTTAAAGTAATTGGAACAATTCCACACGCATTAATCCACCAATATCATAATGATTTGGTAAGAATGATTAATGATTATAAAGAAATTTATCCTAATACTGATTTATATTGTTTAATCGATTTTGAAAACGATGTAATTAAAACATTAGAACAAATTAAAGGTGTTATGCATTTCATAAAAGGTGTGCGAATTGATACGAGTAATAATCTAATTGATAAAAGTTTGGAAAAAGAAAAATTATATGGCATTAATCATAAATTAATAGATATTGTTAGAACATGACTAAATAAAAATAAATTTTTTGATAAAAAAATCATTGTAACTAGTAATATTAATCCAAATAAAATTAATGAAATAAATAAGCAAACTAATGCAGTAGATTTTTTTGGTGTTGGTGGTTATTTTAATTATCAAAGCATTCATGTAAGTGCAGATTTAGTTAAATATAATAATGAAAATTATGCGAAATTTGGAAGACATTATTTAAAAAATACAAAAAATCTCACAAAAATTAATTTTTCATAATAATATATTTGTATGTTATTGTATATAAAGATAGGTGGTGAGTAATGTGTCAAGAACAATCATTGTTGAAGATAATGATGTTGAAAAAGCGTTAAAACGTTTTAAACGAATTGCAAATGAAACAAAACGTGATACACGACGCCATGAATATTATTTAAGACCTGGTTTACGTTTAAAAGAAAAACAAAAACTTGCTCGTAAACATCGTAAAAATATTTAAAATTTACAAATGGTTGATTGCTGCTTAGTCGATAAGTAGAGGAAAGTCCGCACTAGCACATTCTGAAATGAATGTAGTGTTTGTATTAATGCTAATAATATTAAGTATTTATGTAAAAATAAATAACGGCTGTATGTTTTGGTCTGTTTAATAGATAACAACATGCTATAAAAGTTCCACAGTGACGATGCCAATAAGTAATTATTGGAGTGAAACGTTGGTAAACCCTGCAAGCTAGAAACTCAAATTTTGGTCGAGGAATTGTTCAATTTAGAATAAAAATGAGTTGAACAAACACATTTAATGTGTAGATAAATAATCAACCCTTAATTTTATTAAGGACAGAATGCGGCTTATATTTTGTAAATAAATCTAATCTTTTGATTAGATTTTTTTATTTAATATATAAAATGTGATTTTTTTAATCATAATAGTAGTTTATTAAGTAATTATTATTTATTTAAGTAATTATTATTTATTAATATATAATAATTACATTTGCAATAATACATATGTATATTATGTATATAAATTATTTTAAGGAATATCCACATTATGAAAAAAAGAAATCTTGCTCTAGGCATTGGTTTAGCAACATTGTCTATTGTATCAATTGCTGCAACTTCAATTGTAGCTACTTCATGTTCAGGTTCAGAAAAAGTAGTTAATAAAATTGAAGCTCACAAATACTATGATATTAATACTACTGATAATACGTATAAATTACATGGTAGTAAAAATGAAGCACAACCTATAATCAAAGATGAATCTGGATTAGTTTATGCTGATTCAGAAAAAACAGATTTAATTGCTTATTTACCACAAGATACATCTGTTATTGAATTAACAATTCCTGCTTCAGTTAAACTTATTTCTAATGCATATGTTGACGGAAAATATACAGGTGCTTTTGAAAATTCAAAATTAACTACAATTAATTTTGATGAAAATTCACAATTACAAAGTATTGAAGATCGTGCTTTTACAAATTCTTCTTTATTAGAAACTTTAACTAATAAAAGTGCAGATGGTAATGTTTCTGGATTACCAAATACATTATTCAATATTGGTAATGAATCTTTTAAAGGAACAAAATTAAATACAGCTTTATCTTTACCAAATGTTGTTTCAATTAATGAATCTGCTTTTGAAGATGTTAAAGGAACAAATTTTGCTATAAATGATTTAAATTCTTTACAAACTTTAGGTTCTTCTGCATTTAAAAATTCAAGTTTAAAAAAATTAGATTTATCAAATACTACTCTTGCAACTTTACCATCTAATTGTTTTACTGGAAGCTCAATTACTGAAGTTAGCTTAAGTACTAGTAATGGTGTTAAATTACCAAATACTATTGCTGATGTTTCTAACGCATTTCAAGGATGTACATCTTTAGTAACCTTAAGTTTACCTGATACAATTTCATCAATTGTTAATAGCGCATTTAGTGGATGTACAAGATTATCAAGTATAACATTGCCTACTAATTTAAAAGAAATTCCAACAGCAGCTTTCCAAGGTTGTAGTAGTTTAAGTAATATTGATTTATCAAGTTTAGGTAAATTAACTATAATTAACTCATTAGCTTTTAGTAATTGTTCAGCATTAACAACTGTTAAATTACCAACTAGTTTAGAAAAAATTGGAAGCTTTGCATTTGCTATAAATAGTTCTGGAACACAAAATAATACAAATTGTTCTATCAATTTCACTGATTTAACAGGACTAGCAACTGTTGAAATGGGTGCATTTTGAAATTTAAAAATGAATTTAGGAAATTATGTTCCTTCAACAGGTTCAAAAAATATTGCACCACTTGCTAACGAAAATATGCCATGTTTAGATTTATCAGGTACTAAAATTGCAAACTTTAATCCACTTGCTTTTAGTTTCAATCCAACCACCCCAATTTCAGTAATCAAACTTCCTACTAATGTTGCAATTGCCAGCA
>CAMWTZ010000018.1 GCA_947177385.1 uncultured Mycoplasmataceae bacterium | reverse complement strand
AAACACAAATAACAATAACACTGTTGTATACGACTTCTTTACAGGTTCAACAAACTTAACAACAATCGATTTATCAGAATGTCAATCAGCGGATTACATTTTAAATGCGGGAACTGCGACAACTAAAGGTTATCCATGTTTCAGAAACACTGCAATCAAAGAAATGAAAATTGTAAGCAGTAACAATGGTGTAAGTGCAACCGACGGACAATTGTTATTACCAAACACAATTACAACATTGGCAACTAACTGTTTGGCAAACACCGCAAGTTTGACAAAAGTTGACTTAAGCGCAGCAACAAACTTAACAACAATTAACGCGAACGCTTTTGCACAATCGCCAATTACTGAATTAACTTTACCAACAAGCACAACAGTAAACATTGGAGGAGTGGATATTGTTCAATCACCAGCAAGCCAACTAGCAATCAACGGTGTAATTGGTAACAACACACAATTTGCCGCTGACTATTTTGCAAGCACTCCAGTAGTGCGAGCAATTGCAAATTGAGGAAACGTAGCAAGCAACACAGCTGCTTACACAAACAATACAAGCTCAATCATTAATGATGCACAAATCCGGACAATCGACTTTAGCCAAGTCGGAGTACCAACTGGTAACACGACAAGTGCAGCCGCAAATGGAATCGCAGCAAACACATTAGCTAACATCTACTTTGGTAGCTACTTCCCAGCAAATGCAAGCAACTGAAGTGATGTCGCTTTAAGTGGTGAATTTAGTGGTAACGCAGCATTGACAAACGGAATCTTTGATACAGTCATGTTCGACAGCTACTTGAAAAACTGAAACTCATTAAGTTTTGGTCACCAAGTTTATGACAACGCAGGTTCAGGTGCGTCAGTCAGTGCAGCGAACTTAGCAAACTTAATGAACAACTTCGGGGGAGTAATTGTTGACGGAAGCAACAATCTAATTGCCGACGGAGCAACTTGAACTGCACCAAGTGCAGCAGTTTCTAGCAACACAGGAACTGGAGCTGGCCAATTAGACAAAGATCTAACTAGTACAGATGTAATCACTGGATGAACAACATCTGGTTCAAACAAAACTAAAGCTCATAACGGAATTACTTGAACTTACACAGCAGCAGGAGCTAATAATGAATTAGCATACATCGAAGCAGATGTAGCAAGTGTAAAAGTCTACAATTCAAGTGGTAACCAAGTACGTTACTTCAGCAGCAACCCACTAAGCAACATCCTAAATTCTGACAATAACAAAAGATTATTATTTAGTTTTTGTTAATAAAATTAAAGTATAAAGAGAGGTGTTTATATGAAAATTAAAAATAAATTAATCGCTGTGGGACTAGCATTTTCTAGTGGTATTATTGCTACAACTAGTCTTACAATTGGTTTATCATCTTGTGGAACAACCAAAGAAACAAGTAGTATCGTTATTTCAACAAATAATGAATTTTTAAAAAATGAAGAACAATACTATGATAGTGTTAATAATTTACCAATTTATCAAGTTACAAGTGAACCTAGTAGAGTAGGGGGAGTTCAACAACAAGCCTCAATTCTTAACTTATATGAAAATGCCAAACTAGCAAAACAAAAACTCGAAGAATTAAAACAAAATGATTCTAATCTTAATGAAAACGAAAAAATTTGATTAGATTCATACATCACACAATGAGATATTAAAATTTTAAATTTAGAAAAAGGCACTATTTATTTAGGAATGGATCCAATTTCTGGTGGACGTATTTTATCAAGTAGATCAAATAATTTACGCACTAATATTGATAATGCTTTATTAATTTATCAATTAAATGAAGAAACAGGTGATCCAGATGAATCCAAATTAGATAATGAATTAGTAAAATCAATAAATGAACGAATTGATAATGTTATTCAATATATTAGCAATCTTAAAGGATTCTTAACCGATGGAATGACCATTGGTGTAATGCCATCAAATATTGTCAAAAAATCTTTTATTAAACAAACAATTGAAACGTATTATTCTACTGATGTTGCAAATATATTAAATGATATACAAGCTACTAATAGTGTCTCTATGCAACAATTATTCGATTCTAATCCTAAGTCATATTTCAATGATTTTTTAACTAAATATCAGCAAGCAGCAAAACAAATTAATTTTAAAAATGCAGACATTCAAACAAAAATTAATCAATTATCTGATACGCTAAATGATTTTATGAGTTTCTATACAATTGACTACTGACAATCAACTAACTCTTTTGGATATGTTGGTTATAAAGCTAATAGTAGTTCGGTAACTCCATTGCAATTAACTAAAGATAATAATTTGGCAAATGAAGTAGAGGAAACTTTAGTTGTTGGACAAAATGATCAAGGAGTTGATCAACTTGTATATGGATTAGGATATACAAAAGAAGAAATTGAATTAAATAATATTGGCATTGGGTTTATGAATCCAATTACAACTGCAACAAATTTAGCGGGTGATAAGTACAATGGTAATGACATTTATAATCAATTACTATACAATAACAATTCAGTAAAAGACTCTGCAAATGAAATTTATACAAAAGGTATTCAATTAACAACTGATGGAATAAATAAAATGAAAGAAATTGCTCAACAAGTGATCACTGATATTTTTAAATCAGATGTAAATACCTGAAATCCTGAAATTAGTTATACAGCAGATCCATATAATGTAGCAGTAGCATTAAAATCATTAAATGATATTAGCAATAATGCTTATTATTTTGCAAAATTTAATATTTGATTGAATCAAGAAGACTTCTTTTTTGGAAGAGAAACTCTTAATAAAGAAGAATTATTAACAAAATATTGAACAAATTCTACTAGTGATGATACTATTAACAATTACAAAAATATCATCACTACACAAGGATATACAAGTAATTGAGATAACAATAATCCAATTAATGGATCAAATGTTACAGTAGAAGGGAAATATGCTTTAGCAGGAGCCGTTAGTTCATTAGAAAGTTATTTAGCATTTAAAAATAGTACCAACGAAGTATTTAGTTCTAATTTTTATCCAATAGCAGATTATGTTTTATCTCCATATAACTATAGCATTAGAAAAGATATTGGTGTTGGAATGGAAGGTCCTCGTGGATCTAAACAATTTCAGTATAACTGTGACCCATATTATAGTTTACAAAAATGAAGCGTTGCTTCATTAACAACTCATGAAGGTGCAATGGGTCATCACACTCAACAAGAATATTGGACTGAATATATGCCAGGAACTGAAAATGGAAAAGTTCTTGATCAAAATTTAACACCAGGATATACATTTGTTAATGATGCATTCCATGAAGGATGAGCTGTATTTACCGAATGATTTGCAGCTGAACTTGGTATATATGGAACTTGAGATGGAGACTCGTTTGATGGAAATGTTTTACCAACAAATTGAACAACAAATACAAGTACTATTTTAAATATTCAAGATATTAATAATGTTAGTGATAGTGAAATTGATTTCATTAAAAATTATCAAGGAGGAGTATATTGAAATATTATTAATAACATTACTAATCCAACAGATACAAGCACTGCACTATATAAAACTGACAAAGAAAAAGCAATTGTAGCTACTAAATTAGCAAATATGTTAGCCTATTATGGGTTTTTAAATGAAGCACAATTAAGAAATATGCGTATGGCTTTAGACACTGCTGTCAACTATAAATATGGATTAGGTAACAATGATCTAAATTATGGTGCATCTATTCAGAATGAACGTGATTATATGAAAAATAATTCAGGTTTAGGTGATGGGGACGTTAAATCTGAATCTATTCGCTATACTGCAATTCCAAGTCAAGCAACTGGATATATGTTAGGAAAAGTTATTATTAATGATTTATATACACAAGTTAAAAATAAATATATCAGTATTAATCAAGAATCTAACAATAAATATAACTTTGTTGTAAATCAAAAAGATATTATCAAAGATTTCTTTGATTTAACACTAAAAAATGGAGAAATTCCATTAAGCGTTTTACAACAAATTATTAAGAATAAATTTCAACTTAATTAATTATTAAATAGCTAATTTAAATAATAAAAATACTATGCAAAGAAATTTGCATAGTATTTTAATAACTTAGTAATTTATAACTATTATTTGTATAAACTTGCTAGATATTCATTAACAGCTCAATTTAATGCTTCTAATGGAACATTTCCATTTCTTAGAATTAAACTAAATAATGGAGCAGTGTTAGCATTAGTTAAATTTGGTAGTTCTCAATTCATAAATTGACTATCAGTATTAACATTTTCATAAGCTGTTTTTGCTTTAATGAAATAATTTTGCATTTCAATTAAACCATTATAGTAACTTGTGGCTTGAGCAGTATATTCAAGATAACGTTTAGTTTCACGTTTAATATCATCTAGTCCTAAGCCAGAATTTGATTTCAAATAGTTACGTGCATCATTTAAAGAATATCCACTACCAACTGCAAATCCACCATTCTTTCCTGAATGAATACCAACATCAACTGTAATACGCATTGCACGTAATTGGCGTTCATTTAAAAATCCAAAATATTGTAAAGCATCATAATATGTTTGATTATTGCCAGCTTTTTTTGAATTATTTTCAGAATATGGAGTAATTCAATAAGTACCGTTAGAATATTCATATTGACTATAATTTTCAATATTATTTGTTTTTGAATTAACACCGAATGCTGGTAAATCTAATACACCTTTAATATTAGATAACTCACCAGTAGACGAAATATTTGCAGATAAAGCAGATGGATTTCCATAAACACCTAGCTGTGTAGCTAGTCATTCACTGAATAATCCTCATCCTTCAGCATATGCTGTTGAATCAATTTCGACAGCATATTCGCTACCTGGATGTTCTAATGCATAGTTGAATTGGAATACATGACCAGTTACACCTTCATGATTTGATAAAGTTGACATTGATCATTTTTGCAATCCAAAGTATGGGTTTACATCTAGATAAAAACCACCTGTTCCACCATTTTCTCAACTAATACCACCTTCGCCACCATTTGCATAAGCTGCTCCACCAACTGCTGTACGAAGTGTATAATTAGAATTTGTTTGTGCAAAAACGGAAGTTAAATGATTTACTGTACTTTCTTTATATTCTAAATATTGACGAACAGCTTTAGATGCACCAATATAAGCAGCTTCTGGACTAATTGAATGTGGAGTTTCAACAAATGTCTTTGGTGTTGCGTCTTGGATTGTTTCTGGTGATAATTGTTCTTTAATATATTTCACATATAAATTACCAGCATCACCAAGAGTTATTGTTATTTCAGGATCTATATCACCAATATAACCTATAACTCGAAGAACATAATCTTTATCAGTACCTAATTGTGCAGTTCTAGGTCATGCTTCATATGTATAGTTATTAGTAGCATTTGTATTAGTCGGAGTTATAAGCTGACCATTTTTTACTTCTTGATTTCCAATCATTGTTTGTTGATCTTTAGTGCAATCACGACCATTAAAGAATTGGTCAGAATTTAATCATTCAAAAAATTTTGTTAAATCAACATTAGTTGTTCCGGCAGCACGTAAAGTTTCAGTTTTTTCTACAGAATCCAATGTATCATCAGATGAATCTGCATCATACATATATGTTTCTTTTCATTCATTATTAGGTCCAACTTTTAAATTAGCAATTTCATTAGCTACTTCTTGCATTGCATTTTTAATGTCAGCAACTTGTGAATCACCTAAATTATATTGATCAGAAGTTAAAACATCTGTAATATTAGTATGTTTTTGCAATAATGCTTCATAAATTTTTTGACCACCAGTTCCTGAGAAACCAATTCCAATATCATTAGTATTTAAATTATAAGTATTTAATCCTAAGCCACTGATATATATTGTTCCACCATCTTTTTTTAATGAGAAACTATTATCTTCTTCATTTGGATTAGTATTTGAAACCGTAATTGAAAGTGAATCTTCACCAGGTGATTTACCATATTTAATTCCATTGTAATAATCAGTTAATAAGAAATTCATTAACTTGTCAAGTGAAGATTGACATTCTTGTATTAATTTAGCAACAGCTTCTGGATTTCCATTATCAGCAGCTCAATCTAAATATTGTTGATTATTAAATAAATTTCCAGTAATATTTGTTAGTTTACCACCAACAGTAGTAGTACTTGCAAATGTAACTAATTCATCTTGATATAATCCTTGTAACAATGCACCAATTGTGTGTTTTGCTAGCACACCACTTCATGTTACATTGTTTTGTAAACCTTCTTCTAAATTTGAATAAATATCATTTATATATTTATTCAAATTTTGCAATTGTGTAGCTTTTTGTTCTGGTGTTATAGAACTATAAGAGTTTGCTACACTTAGAACTGAACTATTAAATTGCTTATGGTAGTTAGTCATTAATAATTGATCATAACTACCTGAAATTAAATAACGAATTTTTGCATTTAATAATTTTAATTTTGTCTCTAATTCAAATTGAATTCCACGCAATCAAATATTTAAATCTAGGAAATTATTCATATCATCAGTAGACATATTATTTGATTGATATGAATCTAATTTATTAATTAAATTATTTGTTTCATTTAAATATTTATTTACTACATTTATCACTTGTTGTTCATTACTTTTAGTAACTTGGTAATAACCCCCCCCAGCAGTGCCAACAGCATTACTTAATTCAGTGTTGTAATCAGAGTAAAGAGTCTTTGCAACTCCTAAACTTAATTCATATTTAAGTTGAGCTTCACTTTTACCACAAGATGTCAAACTCAAAACACTACCTGCTACAACTGAGCTAGCAAGTAGCCCTAAAGCAGATAAAAAAATGATTTTTTTAGCTTTTAATTTCATATTGTCAACTTTTTTGATTAATAATTTGTTTTTATACCTTTATTTTACATCTAATAAATAAAAAGAAATAAAGTTAAAATAAATATTCCAATAGCAAAAATAAAGATAGAAACTAGTCAAAATTGACGGGAATTTTTATAAATTTTGATACTATTTGTTTTTAAATATGTCTTAGATAAAATAGTTCTTACTATTAAATATAATAAAGTAGCAAAAATTGATACACTAAGTAATACTCAGCTAGTAATTAATAGATAATTATTAACTAGATTTTTAAATAAAATAATTTTTTCAATACTTCCAATTGCCGAATAACCAATTAATGACAATAAGTAAGACAAAACAAATGCATATCCTAAGTGTAATAAAGTGTTTTTTGTTCCCCCTTCTTTTTTCATAATTGCAATTGTTGACATACAAGGAATATAAAAAGCAAAAAGAATAATATATGAAAATAATGATGCAATTGGTAAACTAACCAAAGATCCTGATGTAAATAAAGCATTTTTAAAACCAATTGCAGTGTTTGCATCTACAACATCTGAACCAGAAAACATCAAGGAAATATTTGTAGCTGCAATTTCTTTAGCAGGAGCTGCTGTTATTAATGAAGTTGCAAAGCGTCAATCTTCTCCTAAACCAATTGGGTAATATAAATATTGAAATGGAAGTGAAATATATTGCAAAAATGATGCTTTAGTTCAATCTATATTGCTAGTAAATAAATATGTTGTATCATCAATTAATCCAATAGTTGGTGAAATATACATTAATAAAAACATAATTAAATTAGCAACAAAAATAAAAATAAAAATTCTTTTAATAAATGATCAAACTTCTAGACCTAAAGTTTTAAGAATAATTAATATACTAGGCAATCTTCAGTTAGGTAATTCTGTTAATAAAAATGTTTTATCGTTTCTAAAAATTGTTTGACTAAAGAAAAGTCCAGAAAATAAAGTAATAATTCCTGTAAAGAATGTGAATGCTATTCCTAATAATCATGAATACTGAGTACCAACAAATGCTTGCATAAGTCATGTGAAAACAACAAGTCTTGCACTACAAGCAATGAATGGTGCAATTAAAAATATTACTCTTCTTTCTTTAAAAGAGTGGCAGTTTCTTGCCATCATTACTGCTGGAATATTACATCCAATACCAGTAATAAGCGAAATAACACTACGACCACTAATTCCAAATTTTTCTAATTGTTTATCTAATAATAAACACACTCGTGATAAATATCCAGTTTGTTCAATAAAATTAACACATAAAAACATAATTGTTATATATGGTATAAATCCAATCATCGTAAAGATTCCACCTAGTATTCCATCAACAACTAGATTTTGTACTCATGGCCTAGTATATAACATTGATTCAATTATTTTTTGATTAATTAAATCGAATAAATTAGTTAATTTTTCATTTAAAAAACCACCTGCATATTCCCCGAATGTTAAATAATAAATTAATGCAATTACTGCGATAAAAAATAAACTACCAAAAACTTTATTTAACAATAATTTATCAAACTTAAATAATCATTTCTTTTTTTGATTATTTTTTTGATTAAAAATTTGCTCATTTTTAAATGAGAAATCAAGTGTTTCGTTAATAAATTTTTCCCGAACATCTCGAATTATTTTTTTTGTTTTAGAAACAACTAATTTATGTGATTTTAAAAAAGAATTAATTTTGTCATAAATATTTCATTCGTGAGCTAGTGTATGAATTTGATTATTACCTTCTAAAAATTGAATTGCAAAAAATCTACTATTAAATTTAAATTTATTCTTTGGTACTAATAACTCAATTTTTTCAATTATTGCTTCAATTTGTTTTCCATAATCAAATTTAAATATAGTTTTGGTCTTTGAATTAAATAAAAAAGATTTAATGCTTTCTGCAATTCCTTTATTTTTGGAAGCAGTAATTAAATTAACTTTTACTTTTAATTTTTGAGATAATTTAAAAAGATTTAAATTATCTGCATCAATTTGATCAGCCATATTAATAATTAATTCAGTTAACAAACCACTTTCTAATAGTTGAGTTGTCAAAAGCAAATCTCGTTTTAAAGAAACAACACTAGCAATATTAATTATTGCATCATAATCAAAATTCAAGATTGCATTAATAGCATACTTTTCATCATCACTTGATGAGTTTAATGTATAAATTCCTGGTAAATCAATTATTCTAATATTTTTATCTTTTCTTAAATTACCAGATGTTGCGGTAACTGTAATTCGATCAACATTACCAATTGGTGAATTTTGTCATGTCAATCGATTAAAATATGTTGATTTACCAACATTAGGATTTCCAACTAAAAGAAATTGTTTTATATTATTTTGTTTATTTTTTATTAACTTCATTACGTTAATCTTTCTTCATTATTCAACTAAGAAATAATACAAAATTTTATTTATTATTTTTTTCATCTAATGTAACTAAAATATTGAATGCATCACTACTACGAATCCCATAATCAATATTATTTATTTCTAAAATTGTTACACTATTATTTTTTGATAATGATTTAACAAAAATAGTTGCGTCTGGATATATCCCAATATTTTCAAGTTTCGTAATAATGTTCTGATCATCAAATAGAACATATTTTATTTTTACATATTTATCACAAAGAATATTATCTGATAAATGATATTGTTTTTCTTTCATTATTTTATTTCTTCATATTAATTAAATTGAATAATTCTAGAAGTTTAGAATTACTATCAATTTTTTTAATATATTCCAAATATTTACTAACAATGGTTTGTTTATTTGGGTTTGAACTATAAATAGGAGTAAAAACACCATAGTAGTCAGTTGAACTATATGAGACGCCTCAATATATCCCAATTCATTGGTTGTTTGCCATTACCATGGATCCGGAAGATCCTCCTCCTATTTGTTGATTTTTAACTAAGAAATTATTAACATTATTGTAATTATTTATAACACAATGTCCATTATATTTGTATTGAATTATTCTACGACTTAAATGAAAATATGGATCATAAACATCTCTTTTGTTTGCAAATGCATATTGATAAACTGCAACATTTGTATTAGTAAAATTATTTATAGTTTTTATTGGAAAACCACCAAAATAAATAACGTCATCACTATCTAAATTACTTAATTCATTAAATAAAAATCATTTATTATCATATGTAATATTATTAGTTTCCATCTCAATTAAATAATTTAAGCGAGCAATATAAGATGACATTTCATTAATACTTGTTGAATCTGTGTTGTAAGTTAATAATGATCGTATATTATTTTCAATAGTAGATGATCTTGGATTATTTTCAGAGATATTTGGATCATCTTGTGCTTCTAATGCATATGATAATTTTACAATTTGAAAATCATCTGATAATGGACTAGTATTCAATCATTTGCTTGTAAGATTGCTATCTCAACTTGGAATAACTTTATATAAATTATTTGCATCTTTAGTGACATACAAATAATATGTATTAGCATCATTTGTTTTTGTTATTTCATAATAAAAACAAATTTCTTTAGTAGATTCAATACTAATTTCATTATTAATATTTAATTGACCAATTGGCATTGGTTCAAGTGTTGCATCTTGATTTTTAGTAGATGTTGGAAATCAATATTGTGAACTAAAAACTGGTAATTGTTGGTTTAAATAAGGTTGAGAAATATATGAATTATATTGAGAAACATTTTCTCTATTAACTGGAAAAATAATTTTAATAGTGTATCCATTTTCACTATCTGTTGATGAATATAATGTATATTTTAATTCTGTATTTGTAACATGGGCATTTGTTGCAATATAATAATTTACCAAATTATTTACTGAATCTAATGAATAATCAAAAACTCATCCAGTTCCACTTTGAGACATTTTCATTTCATTGATGATTAATAGGGCATCTGGAGTGGAGAATGCTGATTGTGTAAAATTAGCTAATTCAGAAAAATCAAATGTATCTGTTGACGATGAAGTCGAATCAGTAACTAACTGATCGATTTGTTTTTTCAAATTACTGTAATTTCCAATAAATTGAAAATTTAAGGATAAAGAATTTTTATTTAAATAATCAATTTTTTGATTTGATAATGTTAGAGTTGGTGGTGCAACAACATTATTTGACGAACAAGATGCTGAAAAAATTGCAGTTGGAACTGCTAATGTTAATAATGACAAATAAATTTTTCTGTTTCTAATTTTCATATTAATTAAAATATTGTAATAAAACTATTGATTTTTTTTAAACGAATTAATAA
>CAMWTZ010000017.1 GCA_947177385.1 uncultured Mycoplasmataceae bacterium | reverse complement strand
TAAACTATTAAAATTAGCTTACTTTTTTTAAATATAGATTAAATTTATTAATTTATTTCTTTAAACTAATATGCAATTCATTTAGATCATCAATATTAACACTAGAAGGCGCTTTTAACATTTGATCAAAAGCATTAGCATTTTTTGGAAATGCAATAACATCTTTAATATTATTTAAATTTAACATTATTGCAATCATTCTATCTATTCCAATTGCAATTCCACCATGTGGAGGGACACCAAATTTAAAAGCATTAAGTAAGTACCCAAATTTATTTTCAATTTCTTCTTGTGACATACCTAAAATCTTAAACATTCGTTCTTGCATTTCAGGATTAGTAATTCTAATGCTACCCCCACCTAATTCGTAACCATTAAGAACAATATCATATGCTTTTGCTAAAGCATCTTTTTGGTTTACATCAAAATTACTGTGAAATTCATCTTGAGGTTGAGTGAATGGGTGGTGAGCTGGTAAATACATTTTTTTATCATCATTATATTCATAAAGTGGTCAATTAACAACTCAAGTAAATTGAAAATCATTTTCTTTTTTTAAACCTAAAATATCGGCAAGATTAATTCGAACAGCACCTAATGATTTATTCACAGTTTCTAAATCTCCGATAGCAAATAAAATTGTTCCCGAATTTAATTTATTTTCATTTAAATAATTAATAATAAATTCTTTTTCTATTTTTTTACTAATAGAACCTGTTAATGAATCATCATTTTTGTTATATGAAACTCATATTAAACTTTTTGCACCATTATCTATTGCAAATTTTTCTAATAAATTAATATCAGATTTTTGTAAAATTGAATCGCAAACAATAGATTTAAGAACAAAATTATTTTTTTGAACATCTCTAAATAATTCGAAATTTGAATTTTTAAAAAAATCAGTACAATCTTTTAGTTTTAGATCAAAACGTAAATCAGGTTTATCAGAACCATAATTATTCATTGCGTCAATGTAATTAATTCTTCTAAATGGAATACTTACATCAATATCTAAATTTTCTTTAAATATTGTTTTTAAAAGATTTTCAATTAAATCTTGAATTTCTTTTTCATTTGTAAATGATAATTCCATATCTAATTGTGTAAATTCAGGTTGTCTATCACTCCGCAAATCTTCATCTCTAAAACAACGAGCAATTTGATAATATCTATCAAATCCTGAAACCATTAATAATTGTTTGTATATTTGTGGAGATTGAGGTAAAGCATAAAAACTATTAGGATGAATTCTTGATGGAACTAAGTAATCTCGTGCACCTTCAGGAGTTGGCTTACCTAAAATTGGAGTCTCAATTTCAATAAAATTATTTTTAAACAAAAAATTTCGAATACTGTGTATTACTTTACTTCTAAAAATAATATTGTGTTGCATATTAGGTCGTCTTAAATCTAAGAATCGATTAGACATTCTAATTTCTTCAAGAGCATCAGTTTCTGTTTCTACTATTAATGGAGGAGTTTCGGAAACTGACAAAACATCTAAATTATCAACAAATATTTCTATTTCATCATCACTATTATTTTCACTTACTTTTTTATGAATAGTTCCTTCAATCATTACAACAGATTCACGTTTTAATGTTTTTGCAAGATCAAAATATTTATTAGTTTCATCTAAAACAATTTGTAAAGTTCCTGTTCGATCAGAAATAACTAAAAAAATTAATTTACCTAATTTTTTAACTTTTTTAATTCAACCAAAAACTTTCACTTGTTTATTTAACAATTCAGAAGTAACTTCATTACAATATAATCTTTTCATTTTTTTACCTACTTGTTGATAATTGATAATATTTCATCTTCTAATACTTCAACTTTAATATTATTAGTTAAATCTTCAATATTTATTTTCTTATTAATATCATATGAATCATCTATATAAATAAAATAATGTGCATTTTTCTTAATTGCATTGTGTGCATTTTTATCTTTTTTAAAATTTGTAAAACTAGTTACAACACATTTATTATTTTCTCTTAATTTTTGTGCAATATTTAAAGCTACAATTGAATTTTCAAAGTTTGAAGCAGATATATATAAATCGATTTTTGAATCAATATTAAAATTATAATTTACTTCATCAAGTGTTATTAATAATCGCTCTAATCCAATAGCAAATCCTAAACCAATTTCATTAGGACCACCTGTATTGCAAATTAAATCAGAATATCTTCCACCACCAATAATTGTTGTGGAAAAACTTGGATCATTAATACTAGTGTAAACAAATTCAAAAACTATTCCTGTATAATAATCTAGTCCTCGAACTAATGTATCATCAATTTCATATTTAATATTTTGATCTTTAATTGAATTAATAATATCGTTAAAAATTTTATTATCATCTTCAGTAAGATATTTTTTTAATTTTGGAGCATTAATAACAAAATCTTTTTTTGAGTCAATTTTATCGTCTAATATTCTTAATGGGTTTGTAGATAAGCGGTTAATTGAATCTTCTGTTAAATTGTCTCTATATTTTTCAAAATACTCTTTTAGTTCTTTTATTCATTTTTCGCGTTGTGAAAAATTACCTAGGTAATTTATTTTTAATGTAATAAATTTAGATAAATTAAATGATTTAATAATTTCTATTGCAAATATTAAGCATTCAATATCATATAAATGATTAACTACATTCAAATATTCAATTCCAAATTGGTGAAATTCACGCAAACGACCACTTTGCGGACGTTCATATCTAAATAAATTTAAAACATAAAATAATTTACTAACACTATTATTAGCATACATTTTATTTTCAACATATGCTCTAACAACGCTACTTGTTCCCTCAGGTCTTAAAGCTAAAACTCGTTGTTTTTTATCAATAATAGTATATAGTTCTTTTTGATTAATATCAGTAGTTTCTCCAATTGATTTATTAAATAATTCAATCGACTCAAAAGTTGGAACATCGATTTGATCAAAATCATAATTAAATGCTAAATTTTTTAATTTATCAATTATTAAATTAAATTTTTTTAGTTGAATGCCATATCAATCTGAAGTTCCACGAGGTTTTTTGAAACTAGTCATTTTTTTCACAAGCCTTTAAAAAGTTTAAATATAGTAAATTTGGTTTGTTTGGTCTAGAACTAAATTCAATATTAGCATAAGTTGAAAAATAGAATTTATGATTATCCAATTGGATAAAATCTAAGAATTTATCATTTGTATTAAAACCAGATAATTTTAATGATTTATCAATTTCATTTATAAATTTTTTATTAAATTCATATTCATGGAAATGACGTTCATTAGCTTCTTTTGATTCATAAATTTTAGATAGATCAAAATCAATTTTACTTTTTCGTACTCCAACAATAGATTCATCACACTTAATAAAAATATTATCGTATATATTAGATGATGATTCTTTTGATAAATGATTTATGATAACATTTTCAAAAGCCTTACCATACGATAATACTGGAATTGATAATTTTTCTAAATCTTTTAATAATTTTGATGTTTTTTGGAAGTTATCATTATTTTCAACCGGTGTTACTATAATTCCATCTAAATTTAATTTTTCTATTTTTTTAAAATCACAATTAGCAATTTGAATTCATTCAATATTTAGATTAACACCTAATTTATATGAAGATAATTCCAATGATGAACGAACTGAAAAGTACGCATCATGTAGTTCTACATTTTCTCCAACAATTCCAATATTTAATGTTTTATCTTTTTTAGAACGTATAGTTTTTGTAAAACTAATTCAATCGACAAAATTATCTTTAAATTTATCAATGCCAAAATGTTTAAAAATAGTTTGGTAGATTTTTTGATTATATAATTCTTCTGGTAAAAAATAAGTTGATTCCAAATCCATACATTCATAAATATTTTCTTTTGGAATAGCGGTTAATAAAGATAATTTATTTTTTGTCTCATTATCTATTATTTCACTACTACGTAATAATAAAATGTCAGGATTTATTCCTAATGAACGTAATGTTTTAACAGAGTGTTGAGCAGGCTTTGTTTTTAATTCACCAACAACTGATGCAACTGGAATTAATGGAACACAATGTGCAAATAATACATTTTTTTTATGTAACAAACCAAATTCATTTATAGCTTGGATAAATGGTAATGATTCAATATCACCAACAGTGCCACCAATTTCTACTATTGCAAAATCAGTTTTACTTGTCTCTACTAATTTATTTAATTTACTAATAATTTGATTAGTAATATGTGGAATCACTTGAATTGTTTTACCATTATATAAACCTGCTCGTTCTTGAGCAAGTACTTCTGAATAAATTCTTCCAGAAGTTACTGTTGAATACATGTTTAAATCACTGTCAATAAATCTCTCATAATTTCCTAGATCTAAATCAGCTTTAGCTCCATCTTTAGTAATAAAAACTTCACCATGTTGTAGTGGTGAAATAAACATAGGATCTACATTTAAGTATGGATCTAATTTTTGCATAATAACACTAAAACCTAATTGTTTTAAAATGCGTCCAATACTACTTGCAGTTATACCTTTACCAAGTGATGAATAAACTCCACCTGTTACAAAAATAAATTTAGTACTCATAATCTCACACCATTAGTTACATTATTTAAAAATATTATTTTAACTTAACATTTAAAAACTTAAATTAGTTTTAATATTTATTTCTTGATTTAATTCTGTGAAAGCTGATTTAATAGAATTAATATGTGAAGTGTAAACAATAATTTTTATCTTACAAATAGAAAAATTTTTATTTTTTTCTACAATTAATTCATTAATTAAATTATCGTATTTTTTTAACTTAGTTGCGATTATATTTCCTATACTTGGCATTCAAATTGCGGAAAATTCTAATGCATATCTAAATTTACGTGGTTTTTCTAATAAAGCATTTTCATTTCATGATAATGGTAATAATTTTGCTTTTATTTGTTTTTTTAAAATGGAACAATTATGATTATGTACTTGTAATATTCCATTGCGGTCAACAATTCCTACAACATTTATGCCTGGAACTTTATTACAACATTTAGGAAATTGTAAATCTGAAAAATAAAGTCCTTCAATTTTATTAAAATAAAATTCTTTTTTAATTTTTACAGATAATAGATTACTTTCTAATAAAGAGTTGAATGCTTTTCTACGAATTTGCTTACGTTTATCAAATAATTTATAAAACTCATCATTGTCAAATAATTCTGGTGTAACATTATCTAAAAATTCTTGGATAGTTTCAACATTAACTTTCTTTTTAATTTTTTTAGTAGTTTCTTCATCACCTATATAATTTTCTTTTAAGATTTCGCGTACTTTTTTGAAGAAATCATTTTCAGTTATAATTTTGCTATTAAATTCTTTGTTTAATATCTCTTTTATTCCATCAATAGTTACATGGAAATTTGTAAATTTTAATCATTTTCTAGTTATTTGAATTTCGTTAGAATAAATAAATTTAATAACATCTTGTGGTTTTAACAAGCTATCAAAACTTGTTGGTTTGCCATTAACAATAATCTTTTTTAAAAATTTAAATAAATTATTATCAAATCTATATGCTAAATCAATACAATGTGTTTTATTATTAACTGTATATGGTTTTTCATTATTAATAATGATCACACTAAAAATATTATCGTTAGTAATCCCACGAATATTACTTTCAGTTTTTTCTTGTAAATTATTAATTTCTTCAACTAGAAATTTAGTAGGAAGATCTTTTTTATAATCGTTTGTTTCTTTATAATTTCAATGAGCTGCAATTCCATTCTCAGCAAGCAAATCCATTGCTTGTGTCCTAATTTGAATTTCAATCAATGCTTGATCACGAACTATTGTAGTATGAAGAGATTGATAATAATTGAATTTTGGCATTGAAATATAATCTTTAAAGGCGTTACTAATAAAAAGGAAATTCATATGAATAAGACCTAAAATAGTATAGCAATCTAGATTATTATTTGTGATTATTCTTATTGCATAAATATCGTGAATATCGTTGATTCGATACCCTTTTTCTAATTTTTCATATGTTGAATAAATTCCTTTTAATCTTTTCTTTAATATAAATTTGATTGAATAAGAATCTAAAATTCCAATAATTTTATTAGTAACTTCTTCCCAGATATTGTGATAAGTATTTTCAATGTTATTAATAATTTGTTTTGTGGCATCATATGCTTCTTTATTTAACACTTCAAAAGACATATCCAATAAATTTGTTTTTAATCGATACATCCCAAGTCGACCAGCAACTTTTGCATATATATTTAAAGTTTCATCTGCAATCTGAATTTGTTTATAGCGAGGCAAATAATTAATAGTAGACATATTATGAAAACGATCTGCTAATTTAACTATCATTGCTCTAATATCATGTGACATTGATAACAACACTTGTATTAAATATTCATTTTCATTAGTTTGCTTATTTATTCCACGATTTTCTTTGCTAAATAAGTTTACTTTGGTAACATAGTTAACTAATTGACAAATATCTGCTCCAAATAGTTCAACAATTTCATCATTTGAAGTTTGCGTGTCTTCCAATACATCATGTAATAGACCTGTAACAATAGTTTTTAAGTCCATATTTCATGAAACTAAAATTCTAGCAGTAGCAATTGGATGAATAATATATGGTTCACCAGATTTTCTTAATTGACCATCGTGTTTCTTTGCAGCAAAAATAGCTGCTTGTCTAATTATTTCGATATCATTTTCTTTAAAATTATGATCCTTACAATCTTTTAGTAATAATCCAATTTTAGTTTCTATTTCCGTTGAAATTTTCACTTAAATAACTCCAAAATAAAGTATACTCATATATAATATTATTTTATATATTAATTTAGATTAGACTAGTTAATAATCTATATATCCAAACAAAATGAAAAAAAATAAAAAAACATTATCTAAATTGTTTTTATGATCATCTTTAGTAGGTTTGTGTGCTGCTGGAGCAACTGCTATTGGTTTTGGTATTGCTAATTTTGTAAAATATGGTTCTAAAAATAAAGGAACTGGTTATTCTGATTCATTACAAACTAAATTGCAAGTAGGAATAGATACAAGTAATTCAACTAGTTCTAATTTAGAAGATGAATTAAATTTAATTGAATCCATTGGTAACAAGACTTCATTGGTTGCTACAAATATTGATTCAAATGAAATTCAAGTTCAAAGTGGTTTAAGTGTTGAAAATAATGATTTAGTTCAAAATTTAGTAATTGGTGAAATTTATTTAAACACTGAAGCTAATTTATATAAATTCAATTTTAATTTTGATATTCAAGGTAATGAAAATTCAACTAATTCTGAAATTGCTAATAGACAAGCAAAACTTGATTTAGAAAAATTAAATTTATATTTAACTTTAATTCAAAATAATTCTTATCAATTAATAAACAATAATTTATCTAATCCTAATCAATCATCAACTGATGTGAATTTTACTAATATATATAATTTGAATACTGCCGATGGAACGAGTAGTATAAATGCATTTTTAAAAAATGAAAAAATGTTTTTTAATTTAAAAGAAAGAATTGATAATTCTGAAAAAAATTGAGATTTGTCAAATTTTCAAAAACAATTTACAAATATTTATAATTGAGATGGCGATTTAACAGATACAACATATCGAGAAGTAATCAACAATTTTGAAAATGATGAAACAAATTCTAATAAAAAGAAAGAAGTGCCAGAATCTAGTTATATTCTTTGAAAAAACCGAAATGGTTTGGTAAATTTATTAGAAATTTTAGCTACAGTTTCGTATTTGAATAAATATTTAAACATAGAAAATACTTCAATACAAGAAAATGTTAAAACTCGAATTAATTCTCTTTATTCTTTATTAATAGAAAATGGGGAATATAGTTCATTTATGAAGTGATGCGAAAAGGAAATAGACTTTCCTATCACTGAAATTATGTCAAAATTATTTTTATCACAATCAAATGATTTTGGCATGTCTAATAATGGAAATATAGATCCCTTATTAGAAATTTTAAATAGTTACTATATTAATAAGAGTATTGAAAATAGTACTGAAACTACTAATAATACATATGTAAATTATGAATTCTTGTATTCATGAAATTTAAATAGTGATGGATTTTTGTCACCATATTTAGCTACGATTGATTATTATAATTGATTTGATTTTTTTCCTAGTCTTGCTACTGAAGAACAACAAAAAGATAAAGAATATTTAAAAAATAATTATTATGCAAATACTTTAGATGTTAATTGATCAGTTTCGCAATTTAGTCCTAGTGATGTACGATTAGCAGTAAATTTTGCTAATAATGCATATATTGAACAACAATTTATAAATTACTATTTACTAAAGAGCTCAGTTAATGGTAATTACTTTCCAGGTGTAGCAAATGCACAAAATGTTTATGATCAAATGTTTAATGGATTTATTGAAGGAACAGTTTCTTTAATTCCAAGTAAGTATAACAATTCTATTATTGGAATAAATAGTTTTACTAGCGGGATAATTGCTTTTAGTGTTTTAATTTTAATCATTGCAATAATCGTTAGTGTTTTATATAAAATACCAGGAGCATTGCTTAGTTTATCATTAATCGTTTCTCAAGGGCTTACTTTATTAGTTCTTAGTAATTTATCCATTACAGTAACAATTAATACATTATTTGCATTTATTTCTGCATTGTTTTTACCATTAATTCCATTTATTTATTCGTTTTCAAAATTAAAAAATGCAATAAATTTTAGAAAATTAAACATAAATAATTCATTTAAAGTTTTTTTAAGTTCATATATTTGAATGTCAATTTTAACATATGCAGTTCCTTTAATAATGGCATTAGTAGCATTATTGTTTGGACAATACCAAATAAAATCATTTGGTGCTATTTTAGTTATTGCAAACTTCAATAGTTTTATTTCTTGTTTTGCATTCTTCTTAATATTATTAATGATTTCTTACTATCTATTTATAAAGATTAAGCCAAAATTAATTTTGACAACAAGAGATATTAAATCATTAGCATCAATACATAATGTGACATCTTTTAATATTGATTCACATGAAGAGAATATCATTCAATCAAAATGAATTTCTAAAATTAATGATCAAGTTGCAAACGCTTTACTAACAAAAAAATGATGAACTTATCTAATTCTTAGTGTTTTGATTGCTTTAGGAATTATTGGAATAATTTTATTAGCAGTTTTAAATAACAATGTTATTAATTTTAAATATGCTAAACAACTTGTATTAAATTATAAAAATGAAGATATTAGTAATATCAATATATTTATAGATAATTTAACTAATAATCTTAATGTTAAATGAAATTATGTATATACTTATCAATTAGCTAATGGAACCTGAGAAAAGGTTTTGATTTCAAATTCTAATCTTGATATCAATCGAGTTTTTGAGATTGCAAATTCAATTAATTCTACTTTAACAAATAGTTTATCTTTTAGAATAAATAATATTTATTTCACTTCGCTTTTATTTAATAATGGAATTAATTGTTTATTGATTAGTTTAGCATTTATTGCAATATTAAATTTATTTATGTTCAATATCATAAATGTTATACCAATGTTTGTAATGCAAATAATTGTTAGTATTTCGATGATTGGATTGATAGAATTATTACAAATTCCAATTAATCTAAATATTATAGAGTCATATATTGTATTGTTTATTGTTAATAATGCATTAATTAATATGATTATGTTTAATGTTAAAAAGTCATTTAATTTGAAAAAAAGATATACTGTTGAAGAAATATATAATTTTACTATTAATCAAATTAAAGAATTATTCACAATTGTTTTATTTTTAGCATTATCATTCTTGTTAATAAATATTTATATGATTATTTTTGATTCGGCAATGAATGTATTCAATTACTTAATAAATGGTTTAATAAATATTTTTGGATTAATAATTGCTATTATATTAATTCCAATATGATTCACATGAATAATGTATTTAAGAGAAAAATATTTAGCACATACACTAAATAATAATTTAGAAAATAAAAAGCATAAGTGATATGATAAAGTGGATGAACAAATTATTGCTGGAATAAATCATAATTAAGGTTAAATATGCTAGTTAATGAAATTAAAGAAAAAATAGTAAATGTTAAAGATTTTCCTAAAAAGGGAATTAACTTTAAAGATATAACGCCATTATTTTCTAATCCTAAATTAGTTAATAAAACAATTAAACAAATGAAAAAAATTGCAAAAGAATTTCATTATGATGTAATTGTTTCTCCTGAAATGCGAGGTTATTTATTTGGTATCCCTTTATCTTTAAAAGTAAATAAACCTTTTATTTTTATTAGAAAAAAAGGTAAATTACCAAGAAAAACAATTTCAATTAATTATGATTTAGAATACAACTCTACTTCATTAGAAATTCATAAAGATGCGATAAAACCAGGTCAAAAAGTTCTTATTGTAGACGATCTATTGGCCACTGGTGGGACAACAAATGCAATAGTAGAATTAGTTAAAAAGTGCGGAGCAGAAGTTATAGGGAATTTAGTTCTAATTGAACTCATTGATCTTAATGGCAAGGAAAAAATAAATGTGCCTGTAAAATCACTTGTTCAATATTAAATTATTTATAATCATTTAGTATGTTAGATATTAGTAATAAAATTAAAAATTTTTAATTACAAAAAATAGTAATCTCGAAATAAATATAAAAAAGAATATAATTATTGATTTATTTAAATATTTTAATAATAATGAACAATAATTATATGATTTTTTGAATTTTAAGACTAATGAGTTACAAATAAAATTAATTCATAATTATCTAATGATATTGAATGAGTTAGATTTGTTATTAGCTAAATATGAAAAAATTATTAATGATTAATTTATTAATAAAAATAAAATTGTTAATGAAATAAAAAAATAATATAAGTTTAGACTTTCAAAGATTCTTAAAGATTAAACTTAAAGAAAATGAGAGATAAAGCACTCATAATATATAAAATCTTTATATTAGTGATTGTATTGTTAGTGGAAATTTAGATAAAGAAAAACAAATTAATGCATCATTAATTTGTTATCCTAAAAATATTGATTTCAATGAAAATAAAATTAAAATAATCAGAATTGATGAACCTTTATTGGGTATACAAACAAAAAGAAATTTAAATTAATAAATACTTGAATTTAGAAATTAAAAATAAAAACTTATTATTTCAAAAATAGAGATAATAAGATAGATTAAAAGAAATTTAAATTAATTATTAATTATTTAGAATTATTATTTCCACGGCCTTTTCCTGATGGATTGCCTGTTTTTGAAGGAAAACCTGCATTATTTGGATCATTATGTGGTTTATTATTAAATAAATTTTTCATAATATATTTACCTTAATATTTAAATATTTATTAGAAGTTAATTATAGAGATATATACTAAATTTATATTTGCATTCATCTCTATTGCTTATTATATATATATATATATTGAAAAATCAAAGAAATTTTAACTATTATAAAAAATAGATTAAAATTTCATCTACAATCTAATAACGATAAACTACTATAAATAAAAAATAATAACTTTAATATATTAATCAATTATTTGAATATATACAGATAATTTTA
>CAMWTZ010000016.1 GCA_947177385.1 uncultured Mycoplasmataceae bacterium | reverse complement strand
ATTCTCGTTATTTATACTTAAAATTGGCCCAATAAAATAATCTTTATTTGTTCAAATTATATTGCTCTTTTTTTCAATACATTGAATTATTTCATAATATCTTTTGTTTTCTAAAACAATAATTTCATTAGAAATAATAAATCCATTATTTAAAAGAAAATACTTCAATTTGCTAATATCTGTATTAGCTTGTAAAATATAATTTTTAACAATATTATTCTTATTATTTTTTAAAATTTGAATAATATTATCAGCTCCCATCCCACTAATACATAAATAATCAATTTCTTTTTTTAAATCTAAATTTAACAACCCATCATTAAGAAAAAAATTAATTTGTTTTTGCAATTTTTTTGCACATACATTTTTATAACCATTATTTAATGGAGATTTATTGATTTCAATATTTGTTACAAATTTAGCCCTAGATTGCTCAATTAATGCGATTGATAAAAAAGCATGGTCACTACCAATATCAACAACATAATTTGCATTATTTATAAGTTGACAAATTTTATTTAAACGTGGTTTTAACATATCAAAATAAAATTAAATAAATCAACAAATCTTTTTAATTCTTGGAAATTGTTTCAATGTTCTTAATACTTTAGATTCGATTTGACGAGTGCGTTCATGAGTGAAATTGAATTTTTCACCAATTTCTTCTAATGTATATGCTTTTTCATATGGTGGTAATCCATAACGCATACGAATAATTTGTTCTTCTTTATCATTTAAAATTTTCTTGAATATTTCATCAATTTGTTCTAATAATAATTCATTTTCAATATTTGCTTCTGGCGAAATAATATCATTGTCTTGAACAAAATCAACAAATTGTGATTCTTCATCATGACCAACAGGTTTATCAAGACTGACTGGATCAATATTAATTTTTTTAATATAACTAATTTTTTTAGGCGTAAGACCAGCCATTGATCCACCCATTTCTTCACATAATTCTTCAATTGTTGGATCACGACCCAGCTCCTGAACTAATTTACGTTCGCATTTAATCATTTTGTTAATAGTTTCTACCATATGTACAGGAATACGAATAATTCTTGCTTGATCAGCAATTGAACGTGTAATGGCTTGTCGAATTCATCAAGTTGCATAAGTACTAAATTTATTTTTTAGACTATAGTCATATTTACTAATTGCTTTTAATAATCCTTGAGAACCTTCTTGAATTAAATCTTCAAGATCTAACCCACGATTTAAATATTTTTTGGCAATTGATGTAACTAAACGTAAGTTTGATGTAAACAATTGATCAATCGCATATTGACGTTGTTCTTCATCACCTTTTTTTAACAATTCACCTAAATATAATTCTTCACTTGCAGGTAACATTTTTGAGTCTCCAAGTGTTTCCAAAAATGCTTTAATACCATCATCAATTCTATCATTAGTTGATGTACTACGTCGTTGGTGGATTGCTAAATCATCAGTGTCATCTATTCCATAATTATCTTGTTTTTTATTTTTATTATTAGTAACATTAGTATCATCAATAATGTTTACATTATTTTTATCTAATATATCAAAAATTTCTTGCATTTCATCTTCAGTTAATGCAAAATGATCAAATGAATTTTCTAAGGTTACTAACGAAAGATTACCTTTATTTTTCTTATTTTTAGCGATTAAAATTAAATTTTCTAGAATTTGATTTGGTGATAATAACAATATATTATTTTTATTAGATGATTCCAAAATCATTCTTTGATTAAATGTGTCTTTTAGTTGCTCATTGAATGATAAATTAGTTTCAAATTTAATAACATCTTTTGCTGTTGTTTTTTTTGAAACTTTTTCATTTGTTTGTTTATTTTTATTGTTGTTTAAGACAATGGATGTTTTTTTCTTTTTCTTTTTTTCTTGAACATCAATTTGAATATCATCTTTAGTTTTTGTTAAACCATGTTCTTCATCTTCATAAACAACAATAGTTGATTTTGAAGCTCTATCTGGTCGTTTAACAATACTATCAACTGCAATTGATTCTTTTGATTTTTTAGTTGTATTAGTTGTTTTTTTAGTTGTAACAGAGTCTTTAGTTTTTTTAGCACTTGTTACTTTTTCATTTTTTTTAGTAGTAACTTTTTTAGTTTCTTTTTCTTTTAAAGATTTTGGTTTACTAGTTGTTTTTTTACTTTCTTTTGGTTTATCATCAACATTTTTACCTTTAATTGTTGATTTTATTTTTTGAATTAACGATTTTTTTTCGTGCTTCATTTGTAACCTTAAATTAAAAATATGTAATAATTTTATAAATATATTTGGAATAAATCAATAAAAGAATGATTATTTTTCATATATTAATAATTCATTGAATTGATCAATAAGTTTCTTATCTATTTTAGAATCAGAATATAGCACCGCAATTAATTGATCTTTTTCAACATAAGTATATGGATCAAAATTTAATTGAATTCCAGCTTGATAATCAATTAAGTCATCTTTTGAAATCCGACCTGACCCTAAATATCGGCTTATTTCACCTAATTGTTCTACATTATTGAAAGATAATTTACCTGATTGCTTTGCTTTTATTTCAAGTGAATATTTAGGATGAAAATAAGTATCATTAATGACATCTTTTATATTACCATTCATTTTCTCAATGAAGTTAATCATATATTGATATGCCAAACCATTTTTAATTACCTCATCTATCATATTTTTTGCTATCTTTTCATCATTACAAATATTAGTTTCAATCAAAATATCTAAGCAAAATTTATAAATAATATCATGTAATTGTTGACTATTAGATTTGTTTTGTAAAAAATCAAGAGATTCTTTTATTTCAATTGCATTTCCAATGGAGTGACCAATTGGTTGGTTCATATCTGTCAAATGAATTTTAACTGATCGATTAAAGTGTTTTGCAATTATTTGAATTAAATTTGCCAATCTTTGCCCATCTTCATATGTCTTGCAAAAAGCTCCAGAACCAATTTTAATATCTAAAAAAATATAGTCACTTTTAATAACCAATTTTTTACACATAATACTAATTGCAATTAATGGAAATGAATCAATTGTTGATGTAGTATCTCGTAAAGCATACAATTTTTTATCAGCTGGGACTAATGCTTTATTCTGCAACATAATCATAATTTTTGTTTCATCCAATAATTTTTGAAAATCATTGGAGTTATATTCATAAAAAATTCCAATTGATTCTAATTTATCAATCGTTCCACCTGTATGCCCTAAGCCACGACCAGACAATTTTACAACATCAAAACCAATTGCAGCTAAAATAGGACTAATTATTAATGTTACTTTATCACCAATTCCGCCTGAACTATGTTTATCTATAATTAAATTTAATTTATTTTTGGCAATCGGATTAATTTTTTCACTAGTATCACAGATTGCTTCTGTTAATCAAATCATTTCATTTTCATTTAATCCGTTAAATCAAATTGCCATTAATAAAGCAGAAATTTGGTAGTTTTGCACTTCCTCTTTAATTACAGCATTTATTATTTCATAGCATTCTTCTTTTGTTAATGAGAAATTTAATTTCTTTTTTGTCAAAATGTTAAGAAAAGACATTTGTTACTTTCCTTTCTTCTTTTTAAAATATAAATTTGGTAATTTTGTTATGAAATTTACTTTTTAATTTTTAAATAAAAAAAACATTAAATTTCTTGAAAACAAGTATCATTTCACTTTGATAAGATAATTCATTTTATTATAATTATATGTAAATAGCAATACAAATTAAAAGGTATTTATATAATGAAAAAAACTAAAAAATATGCATGAATATTAGGGGCATTGAGCACTACGATTATTCCTAGTGTTGTTCTTGCGTCAGTTTCATGTTCTTCAAACGATTCAAATATTAATTTTAGTCAACCCGAATATGTTAGTCTCCCAGAACTACAATATCAATCTGTTGATCAAATTAAAAAAAGTAATCTTAATTATAATGATATTTTAAATGATGGATTATATTCTATTGGTACATATGATTCAAAAATTATTAGTTCAGCTAAACGACCAGAACAAGTAAATATTTATAATAGTCAAGCATATGCTTTGTATCATGAAGATTATGGATTTGAATATCCATCACAAAAATATAATTATGAACAAAAAATGACTGGGCCTACAATTGAAACTAAAGATTTATTATTAACTAATAAAAATAATCCAAACAAAACAATTAGTGCATTTGATGCAGTTTTAAATGAGATTGTAGTTGATGAAAATGGTAATCCAATAAAAATGATTGATTCATCAAGAAATGAAATTACAAATATAAGATTTAATAATCCAAAATGAATTATTAATGAAATAAATAGTGGAAAATTGCGAAAACATCGAGCTGCAATAGATATGTATTTGAACGAAATGAGTAATATTGATGCAGTACAAAAGCAATTTATTCTTTCAACTGCTACAAAAGGTCCTGTTCCATTAGGATTATTTGCACCAGCTGGAGAAGTTATCACTATCAAATTTGATGATTCAACTTGAGAATTAATAAACAATAATAGAGATGCATTTTCAGTTATTTTGAATTCTAATTTTTGAGACAACAAAGCAAAAAATGATACAGGTAGACCATCTAATCGTTATCCTTATATAAAGACAAGATTTAGTTTAAATGATTTGCTTGAATCATGCGATTCAGAAACCAAAACAATTAAAATTGGTTCTCCTTTTGGAGGTGGTATTTCTCTTTTCATTAATGACACATTAAGAGATCCAAATAACATTCCAATTGATGGAGAAGCAAAAAATTTAAATTTTATAGTTAGTGGAGCTATTCCATGTATGTTCTATCAAGATGGGGTTACAATTAAAAAAGATTGAAACCAACAAATTAAAGATGTTCAAAATAACAAACTAGCTCCTCTTTTACAGGCAATAGCCCCATACTACTCATTAGAAATACCATTTAATGGACTAAATACTATTGGAGATAAATCTGTTAATAATTTGATATATCCAAAAGACAGTTTTAAAAAATGAAATGATTTTTTATATTTAAGTAATTATCTTGCTGGAACAGATTTAAGAAATCAAATTCGTCGTTTAGATATGGAATTTTGTGATGATATTTGAGGTGGTGCAGGAGCATGAGGTGGAGGAATGACATTTTATTGTCCAACTAATTGAGGTGTTGGAGCTTTTTTCTACCAAACCCCTGAAGAAGTTTTTAACGCAGGTAACTCTTGAGGAGTTTTTCATGAAATTAATCATAATTTTCAACTTGATAATGCTTTTTTTAAAAAAAGAACACATGGAGAAACTAACCAAACCACTGCTTTTAATTTAAGTGTTATTTCTGATGTTACTCATGCAAGAAGTGAAATGAATTGATCTGGTGAAGAGTTAAAAAGTAATACTAATACAGGTTGACAATATTTAGATACACCATATTCTGTTATTAAGAACCTATTAAATAAAGAAAAAAATAATCAAACAGTTGATGAATACCCTATTTACTCTTTATTACTTTTTTGAATGGGATCAAAAAATTATGCCGACTATGTTCGTGAAGATGTAATTAATCATCCTTCTAATGCACCAGATTGAACAGGTATGCAGGAAATTGAAAAAATTAGTAAACAATTCAAAATTAACATGTGACCTGCTTTCAAAGATTATGGTCGATTATGAAGTGATTGAACAGAAGACACAAAAATTACAAGTGATTTAGCAAGTAAATATCCAGCAATGGATTTTGTTGCTAATCAATATGCATGTGGTCAGTATCTTTATGATAAAGATTCAAAACAATACATTTATAATGGTGACCAATTCCCTGCTTTTGAAATTCCAGCTGGTAGTCCATATACATTACATTTAAATGACATGATTACTTCAATTAATAAGAATTTTAGTTGGAAAGATGTCACAATAAATACTAATCCTAAAAATGGTACATTAGAAAAGGACTCAACAAATTCTAAAAATCTTATTTATAAGCCAAATAAAACTAATGTTGATACTATTGATGAATTTGATATAACAATTACTCCAGATAATTGAGCTGGAAAACCAAGTAATTATGTTCCAGGTTATAAATTTAAAATCAAAATTCGTCAAGTTCTAAATCGACCTATTTTGGAAACTTTTGATTTAAATTTAAAAACACCAACAACTAATGAAGAAAAAGAAGAATTATTTACAACTATTGAAAACGCAACTCCAAAATATTCATCACCTATTCAAAGTTTTAATACTCCAATGTTTTTAGATGAATCTACAAATGGTATCAAAATAAAATTTAAATTTATTGCTCCAAAAACAGGAACTTATATTTTTAAGGCAAGTCACGACGATTTTTTGAAAGTAAAAATTAATGAAAATTTAGAATATTCTTCGATTAATTATCAACCAGGATTAAAGAATATATATGAAATAGAACTAAAAAAAGATGATTCTTTAAATTTTGAAAATATTTTGATAAATAATTCAGGTGGTTGAGGTTTTAATATGACAGCAACTTGCAATGGCGAAGAAGTCAATATTTTTCAAAATTCAGTATTAAATAATTTTGATACATTATTTTCGAATATCATTGCTACACAAGCATTAGTAGATCCTAAATATAAATATAAACCACGTAATATTGATAGATCTATTTTTACTGTTTCATTGAGTTCATCAGTTAATTTGAGTGATTATGTTAATTCAACTATTATTAATGCAACAAGCAAAGATTCAAATGGAGAATTAATAACTAATTACTCATTTAATAGTTCTGATCCTGACATTGCAAAAAATATCTCCAATTTAGCAAATTATAATCCAGGTAAAAATGTGCAACAATGACGTAATAACTCTGCAGATTGAGAGTCTAAGCCTTTTGAATTTGAAATAAATTTCGAGAAACCTACAAATGTTACAACATTATATTTTGGTCATGTAACTAACAACCATTTAGATGGAAGACCAACTGATATTAATGTTATTGGTTATACTGATGATTCAGATATAACAGGAACTACAATGTATAATGGAAAATATGGTGCTGAATTTGATGATAGAAAAGATACAGCAATTTCTTGTTTAAATTTAACAACTCCAAAAACTGTTAAAAAATTAAAAATAACTTTAAAAAATAGCTCATGAACTGGTATATTATTAGAATGAGTTAGAGTAGGAACAAAAAAATATTCACCACACGGTAGTTCATTTGGTTTTAATAACCCACTTATGACGATTACTAATAATTGGATTGTAAGAAATAATGATGATGAAAATTCATCGTCATTAAACAATATTTATTTTCTTTCAGAATCGCAAAATAATGAAATAACATTTACTTTAAATAATGCAAATGGATTTGCCATTATTGGGCAAAAAAATAATTTTGGTGCCGAATTTGATGTTTATGTTAATAATACTAAAGTGACAACAGTAAATGCTGATTCTAATGTAATAGTAAATAATGCATGTTTATATAATTATTATTCAACAAATTTACAACAAATTAAAGTTAGAATTGTTACAAAAAATGCCAAAAAATTATATTTAAATTACATCATGACTTTTGGTGAATCTGTATATTTAACAAAGTAATAATAAAATAATATGCCATTTACAAAAACAAAAAATATTGATTTCATAGTTAAAGATAAAAAAATATTTTTAACTGATTCATTCAAAGAAAAATATTCAGGTAGATTTAAAAAAATTACAGGAAGTCGTTTTTGTAATGTTCTAAATTTAAATCCACATACTTCATCTTTTAAAACTTGATGTCAAATGGTAGATATTTATTATGAGCCAATGGATGAAATGATGGCCAATGCTGGTAATATTATTGAACCAAAATTAAGAGAGTGAATTGAAAAAAATTCAAAATATAAATTTACTTTTTATGATCCTAAGAAGTGTGGTTTTGATGTTTTTAAAGATAATTCTATTTTTGGTGGAATTCCTGATGGAGAACCAATAGTTAATGGAAAAATTGATTATAAAAATGCTCCAATTCTAGAAATTAAAACAACATCTATTGATAGTTTCTTGTATAAAAAAATTGACTATGTTTTTAAACTACAATATGATGAAAATAATAAACCAATCATCAAATTAAGAAATGGTAAATATGACAAATGATTTGATGAAACTAAAAATATTATTATTCCAACAGAATATTTGTTTCAGTTAGGTTTATATTGTTATTTAAGAAATACAAATAAAGGTTTATTTGTAATTTGTTTTTTAGAATATGATGATTATTTAAATCCAGATAAATGTGATGTAAATAATAGAAAAATTGAAGTAGTCGAGTATGAAGTTGATTTGAAACAATTTTCTATTTGAATATCAAAAGCAGAGCAATGGTATAATGATCATATTTTGACTGGGGTAAGTCCTGAAATGAATGATGAAGATTATGAATTTGTAAAAGGACTCTTAAATGAATAATAATTTTAGTAATTATCAAAAAATTATTTATATTAAATATTCCGAATTAACTCTTAAAAAGAAAAATCGGATGGATTTTATTCGTAAATTACATAATAATATTGTTTTTGCATTAAAAGAATTTAATGTACAAGTGATTTATCATTATGATTATTGTGAAGTAATTAATTTTAATAATAATGATATAGAAAATATTTGTAAAATTTTAAAATTAATTCCTGGAATAAATAGTTTTTCTATTGCATATATTGTTGAAAAAGATCTTAATAAATTAACAGAATTTTGCTTATTATTAACCAAATATAATATTGACAATCATAAGATTAAAACATTTAGGATAACATCTCGTCGTCAAGATAAAAATTTTAATTCTTCAAATGAAATTATTAATTCCATTGCAACAATAATATTAAAAAATACAAACTTAAAAGTAAATCTTGAAAATCATGATTGAAATTTACAAATTGAAGTTAAAAATAATTGTATAGTTGTTTATGACTTATCTATAAATGCTATATGTGGTTTACCTGTTGGTAGTAGTGGTAGAGTTCTTGTCTTATTGTCTGGTGGAATCGACTCTCCAATTGCAGCTCGTTTATTGATGAATCGTGGATTAAGCGTTGATTTTTTAACTTTTATCACCCCTCCACATACATCTGAAATGGCACTTGAAAAAGTAAAAATGTTAATTAGAAAAATTACATTAAATAATAAATTATGTAATTCCAAATTATTTGTTTGTAATTTTACTAATTTACAAAATGAACTTGCTCATACTCAGAAAGAAAGTTATCGTATAACTTTGATGCGCCGTAGATTTATTAAGATAGCTAAAGAAATTGCTTTGCAACATAATTGTAATGCAATTGCAACAGGCGAAAGTTTAGGACAAGTCGCCAGTCAAACAATTGAAAGTATGCAAGTTATTAATGAATCTTCAAACAACTTTTTAATTTTAAGACCATTATTAGCTATGGATAAAAATGAAATTATAGAATATGCTAAAAAATATCAAACTTATGAAATTTCGATTTTACCTTATTCAGATTCTTGCTCATTGTTTGCTCCTAAAAAGCCTGTTACCAAACCAAAATTAGAAATAGTAACGGAATTAGAAAGTAAAATTTTATTATTAGATGAATTAACTGAAAGTACAATTAAAATTCATACTAAAGAAGAAAGTTTTTTGAACTAAATTATGAAAGACTTCGCTAAAAAATTAATTGATTCAATAAAAAATCATAAAAATATTCTTTTATTTGTTCATATTCATCCAGATTTTGATGCAATAGGTTCAGCATTTGCTTTTAAGAAATTCATTGAACTAAATTTTTTAAATAAAGATGTTCGGATTGCAGGAATGGATAAATTAGATACATCTTATTTATCTGATTTTTTTATAAGAAATTGGACAGAAGTAGACTCCTCATTTGCAAATGATGCAACATGTATAGTGTTTGATACTGCAAATTATGAAAGAATATATCAAAAAAATCTTTTCCATTTTGAGAATTCTTTTAGAATTGATCATCATTTAATAGTAGAAAAAATTTGTCAAAATGAATTTGTAGTCCCAACAGCTTCATCAACCTGTGAGTTAGTTGGATTACTTTTTCAACATTTTAATTTAAAAATAGATTCTACTATTGCTAATTCCCTATATTTTGGATTATTAACTGATACAATTCGTTTTCTAACAAGTAATGTTAATACACAAACATACTTAGTAATGGCATATTTGAATGATAATGCAAAAATTGATAAACAATTAGTTCATAATCAACTTTATTTAAGAAATTGAAATGATACAAAATTCGATTTTAAACTTTCTAAAAAAATAAAATTCTCTAATGGATTTGCTTGATTAATGTTTAGTAATAGATTTACTAAAAAATATGGATCTAATTATTTAAAAACAAAATTATACTTAATGTCAAATATTAAAGAAATAAAAGTTTATGCTCTTTTATATTTTGATGAAATTTCAGGTTTTTATCGTTGCTCTTTACGTAGTCGAGAATATGATATTAACAAAATAGCTATACAATTTTCTGGTGGTGGTCATATTTATGCTAGTGGCTGTAAAATTAATGATAAAAATGAATTTAAAATACTAAAAGAAAAAATTATTAATTTAATTTCATCTAAAAATGAATCGTAATTTAGTTAACTTAAATACACATTCTTATTACACATTTTTGTCTTCTAGTTTATCGCTGGAAGCAATTATAAATTTTTCTCTTGAAAATAATTTATCATATGCTAGTCTTGTTGATGTAAATGTAATGTATGGTGCATATGATTTTTATTTACTATGTTTAAAAAACAATTTAAAACCAATTATTGGATTGCAATTTAATTACAAAAATTCTGATTTTGTAATGATAGCAAAAAACTATCAAGGTTATAAGACACTTTGTCAGCTATCTTCTGCAATAATGACAGATAACTTTTTTGATATTAAACAATATTTAAATGAAAATATTTTTTTAATTTGTTTAACAAATAATTTTGAATTAGATTTTGTGAATTTTTATTATTTATCACCAAATGATAAAAATATTAGAACTATTGCATGTCATAATGCAATTTGTTACGATGAATCTGACTTTGATTTAATAAAAATATTAGATGCAATTGCAAAAGAAAAACAAATTTCCATATCTTCATTAAATAACAATAATATTCAATTTAATAAATTACTAAAACCAAATTAATTTTTAAATTATTATAGTGAAGATCAAATTAAGAATCTACAGAAATTGGTTGATCAAATAGATTTGAAATTTCCTTCTTTTGATTCTAATTGTATACTTACTTTTCCAAATGAATTAGGAATAACTAGTGAAGAATATTTATCTAAATTAACACATAAAAATTTAGAAAATTATTTAATAAACAATCCTAAATTAAATAAAAACATATATTTGGATCGTCTTAATTATGAATTAGAAATTATTTGTAAACATAAATTTGCTGATTATTTTTTAATAGTTCAAGACTTTATTAATTATTCAAAAAATAATGATATTATGATTGGTCCAGGCCGTGGATCAGCAGCAGGCTCACTTGTTGCTTTTATTCTTAATATTGTTGAAATCGATCCAATTAAATACAATTTAATTTTTGAAAGATTTCTAAATATTAATCGTTTGACAATGCCAGATATTGATAGTGATGTCATGGATACAAAAAGAAACCAATTGATAGATTATTTATTTAATAAATATACAGATAAACATGTTGCACATATTGCTACATTTTCAAGAATTAAAAGTAAACAAGCAATTCGAGATATTGGACGTATTCTTAGTGTTAATCAAAAAATTATCGATAAAATATGCAAAATTGTTTCAAAATATGATGATGATATTGATAGAGCTATTGAATTAGATAATGATTTAAAAAAAGAATATTTAAGTAATGTTTTTTTGTTTAAATATGCAAAAAAAATAATGAATTTTCCTCGACAAACAGGAGTACATGCAGCAGGGATAGTTATTGCTAATTATGACTTAACAGATGTAATAGCTATTCAATCATGTTTAGATAATAAAACAATGATTCAATTATCAATGGATCATTTATCTGATTTTGGTCTTGTTAAAATTGATATTTTAGGATTAAGAAATTTAACTATTA
>CAMWTZ010000015.1 GCA_947177385.1 uncultured Mycoplasmataceae bacterium | reverse complement strand
GTAAATAATGGGAGAAATAATATGTTTGATTCATTTAAAGGGAAATTAGTTTTTAAACAAAAAAATAAAATTTATTTAGAAAATGATCATGGTTTAAAAGAAATTTATGTTGAAAATGAGAATAACTATTTAGACAATATTGAATATCATTTATATATTTATTCTTCTAAATTAGTTTCACATAAATCAATTGAAAAAGTAACAAATTTTGGATTTGCTACTATAAAAGAAATGTGTTACTTTGAAGAGTTAATTAATATTGAAGGAGTTGGACCAAAAACAGCGCTTCGATTTATTAATGGAGGAATTAAAATTTTTGATGATTTAGTTAAAAATAAACTAGTTGATGAAATTGTTGATAAATATCGGATAAATTTAAAAATTGCAAATGCAATTATTAATCGTTGTAAATATAATAATGAATTTGAATTAACAAGTAATGAGCTAAAAAAAATAAATGATGCGATTATTAACTTACAAAATATCGGTTACAATAAAGAACTTTGTAAAAAAATAGTTTTAAAAAGACAACAAGAAATTATTAATAATAATTTTTCTAGTATTTTTCACATTCTAATTGAGGATATTAAAAATGAAAGAGCTAATCACTAGACCTCAATTATTAAAAGATTTTGTTGGAAAAACAAACATTAAACTATCGCTTGACACCTATATTCAATCTGCTAAAATGAGAAAACAAAACTTAGATCATATTATTTTTTATGGTTCACCTGGAGTAGGAAAAACAAGTCTTGCAACAATTATTGCAAATGAACTAAATACAAATATTCATTATGTTCAAGGTCCAAGTATTAACAAAATAAGTGATGTAATCGATATGGTTTCACTAATTAAAGAAAATGATGTGATCTTTATTGATGAAATTCATCAAGTTAATGTCAAATGTTTAGAAATTTTTTATTCAATTTTGGAAGACTTTGTAGCAGATATCAAAATAGGTAAAGATTTTAATAGCCAATATACAAGACTACAATTACCCAAATTTACTTTAATTGCTTCAACAACAAATTTCGGAAAATTACCGACACCTTTTATAGATCGATTTGGGATTAAATTATTTATTGATTTATATAATGAATCTGAGATTTTTCAAATTATTGAGAGAATTTGCAAATTAAATAATTTAAACATTAATGAACAAAATAAAAAAAGAATTGCTAGTTATAGTAAAGGGACCCCAAGGATTGCAATTAATTTAACAAATCGATTTTATGATTATCAATTAATTAATGAAAATATGTCTGCTGATGATATTTTTAATGCAATTGGCATTTACAAATATGGATTAAATAAAGTAGATATCAATTATTTAAAAATTCTTACAACTAACTATAAACCAATTGGAATTCGTTCAATTGCACAACAATTGTATCTTGATAGTTTGACAATTGAATTTACAATTGAACCATATTTGTTGATATTAGGGTTTATTTGTAAAAATAATCTTGGTAGACAAATTACAGATAAAGGAAGAAACTATTTAAAAAATTTATAGTTTGGCTAGTGCAATGGCAATACTTTTTATTGGTTTTTCGTCTCATAAATCTAGGAATAATTCTAAAGCATATGAATAAATATTAGTTTTATCAACTACTAAATCATCTATTAAAGTTTTGGTTTTTGAAGTGATTCTATGTTTATCATATTTCAATTTTAATGAGATTTGTTTTGGTTTTATTTCTTCAAAATTAACTTCTTCAACTAAATCTTTAACAACATTTTCTAGTTTAATTTTTAGATCATCAAATTCAACAAGTGACAATGAGAATGTGTGAGTTCGAGAAATTTGCTTTGATTCATTATATTTATTAATAATTAAATCATCATCTTTTATTGAAACATTAATAAGATCCATTAAATATTGATAAAATGCTCCAAAGATGCTTTTTAATTTTTTATGATTTTTATAGTAATAAAAATCAATAACCTTTTTAATTCCTAAATTATTAAACTGAATAACTCTTTTTTTGCCTACTCCATTAATTTTATCAATAGATAAATTAAATAATTTAGTAGAAATTTCTGATGGATACAGTGTTGAAATTCCATGCGGTTTATTAAAATCACATGCTATTTTTGCAAGTGATTTTACATTAGAAATTCCAATTGAAACTGATAATTGTAACTTTTGATAAACTAGATTTTGGATTTGAACAGCAAGTATTAATGGATTATTATGATACATTGGCAACAAATCAGTCACATCAAGATAATAATCATCAATGCTTGTTTGTTCATATTTTTTTGTATATGTTGATGTAATCAAATTTATAAATCGATTGCTAGCATCAACATAGCGTTTCATATTAATAGGTATTAATTTTAGATTCTTACATAATTTCAATGCATCATAGACATGCATTGCTGATTTAACTCCATATTTACGAGCTTCATAGTTTGAAGTTGAAATAATACTATGAACTTCACTAATTGAACCATTTTCTGTGACATTTGCAATAGCAAAAGGTATTTTTTTTAAACTATAATCATACACTTCTTCAACAGAGCAAAAAAATGCATCTAAATCTAACATAAAGATGGTTTTTGCCATTTGAAATATCCTAAATATTCAATATTATTTTTTTTGTTACCAGCAATAGGTGACTCAATTAATTTGATTAATTTTAAATTATTTTCTTTAGCATATTTGATAACATTATCAATTGCTATTTTTCGTTCTTTTTCAGATTTAACAAATCCTTTATTTTTTGTCATAATTTTTTTATCTAATTCAAATTGTGGTTTGATTAAAAAAATCAAATCAATTTTTGAATCATAGAAATCTTTTAAGACAGAAAAAACATGTTTTAAACTTATAAAACTAACATCGCAAACAATAAAATCAATTTTTGAAGAAAATAAAGATTTATTAATTGATTTTAAATTTATTTGTTCTAATGATTCAACACGATTATCAAGCAATAAAATTGGATCTAATTGTTTAGTGCCAACATCTAAAGCATAGACTTTTTTAGCACCAAATTTTAAACAACAATCTGTAAAACCACCAGTTGATGCACCAATGTCTAAAACTATTTTATTTTCAGGATATATATCGAATTCATTAAATGCGTGTTCTAGTTTAAAACCACCACGAGATACATATTTTAATTTGTTAGTAAAAATTTTATTAGTCTTATTAACTAAAAAATTATTTTTAAAAATAATTTTATTATCTACAATCACATTTCCTAATTTAATTAATTGTTGAGCTTGGCTACGAGTTTGACAATAATTATTTTGAATTAGATATTGATCTAATCGAATCTTATTCATCATTTTTAATTTAAATCTTTTTTAATAATAAAATATTATTTAAATTACTATTTTATAGCAATAAGGATTTAAATGAGTAATAATTCAAATAAACAAAATTTATCAGATTATGTTGCTTCATCATTAAATCAAAAATTAAATATCAAAGATCGTGTTGATGTTGATAAAAATAATGATGATCAAAAAGATGAAAATAACAAAATAAAAAATAAAAAAACATTAAAAGAAAGATGAAATAAACAAAAAATAGATAAAAAATACGTTGATGAATCGCGAAACTGAAAAGATATTTATAAACGTGCTATTTTCGGTTCATTAATTGGAGGAAATAGTATTGTTTATGGTTCATCATCTAGTTTATATGCCTATCAAATGAAAAATTATTACAACATTGTTGAAGGATGATGTGATTTTTTTAGTCCTAAAAGTTTACGAGATTGGTTATGAAAATTTGTTTGAATATTACCATTCATGCTAACTTTTTTAGTTGCTATCATAATTATTTATGCAATTAACTCTGTTGCTTTTGCTAATGGTTATGAATTATCACTAATATTTTTATTTATGGCAATTAATATTATTGGTTTATTTCTATTAATATTAAACCCAACAAAAAGACCAAAAAACTTTTTTAAAAAAAATGAAATTGATTGAAAACAAATAATTCTATTTGTTACATCAATGATTATAATATTTGGGATTTCATTTGCAGCAAAATATGCTTGAATCCAAGAATATCCATTTGGTCATTTAACTTATGAACAAATTAATACAATTGATAACAACATAATAGTGTCAGAAATAATAAGAAACAACTCAATTCAAACAACATATGCAATTCAAATTTTAATTGCAGGATTTTTAGCAGGCTTAACAACATTTATTCCAGGAACTAGTGGTACATTCATGTTGACTGTAATTGGATCTAATTCATTCATAAACACAGCGACAAGATTTGTTTTTGGTGGATATACTGGTGAAGTAAGTGGAATTAGTTTAAGTTGAGCATGATCAACAATTATCATTGCATTATTTGGAATTATTTTAGGATTTGTATCATCTGCATTCGGAACAAAATATTTAATGAATAAATTTGAAAATTCATATAAAACAATAAATTTAGGTTTTAGTATAATTCTTGTTATCTCAATTTTAGTATCATTACAAAATATTGATTACAGTGTAATTGGATCAACTAATGGGCTATTAATAAGTTGTCTTATTTTACTACTAGTTCCTATAGCTATAGGATGTGGATTACTTTGATGATTTAAAAAAGATGAATTATTTAGTATTGTAAATAGCTTTAAATCTAAAGAAATTTAATTATGAGAACGATATTAGGAAATATCATTCAAGCAAATAAGATTTTCAAAATGATTGAAAATGGGGATCGAATTGCTATTGGAGTAAGTGGTGGCAAAGACTCAATGTGTTTGCTTTATGCTTTGTCTATTTATAAAAAAAGACTTAAAGAAAAAATGAATTGAGATATTGAAATTATCGGGATTCATTTAAAGATGAATTTATGTGCTATTAATTATGAACCAATTGTGGAATATTGAAATAAACAAGGTGTGCAATTTGTCATTGTTCCAACTAAAATGGGCGAGATTTTAAGAGCAAATATGAAAAAACAAAAAATACAATGTTCTTTGTGCTCAAAAATGAAAAAAGCTATTTTAATTGATGAAGCAAAAAAGTATAATTGCAACAAAATTGCAATGGGTCATCATGCTGATGATGCGATTGAAACATTGTTTATGAATATGATTAGTGAAGGACGAATTGCAACATTTAAACCAATCACATATTTAAATCGATCTAATATGATTTTTATTAGACCTTTAATTCTTGCTCGAGAAAGTGATTTAAGAAAATCAGCTAAAAAATTAGAAATTCCAGTAGTACCTTGCGGATGTCCAATGGAAGGATTTACTAGTCGAGATAATATGAAAGAATTTCTTCAATCCAAGATTTATAATGTTCCAAAAACTAAAGCTGCATATAACAATTTTTTTATTGCTTTAATGAATGGAAAAAGTTCGGATTTATGATTTATTGATGAAAATGACAAAATAAATCGTAATGATTTAAGAGAATTGGCAAAAAATGACGGTAAAATTGTTTAATTATCATAATTTTTATATTTATAAAATAAAATGAAATTAATAATTATTTGAAAATATTTTTAAGGAAAACATAATCGTGAAATTTAATAATTTAAAAGTAGTTGATCAATTAGATATAAAAAATAAATGTGTTTTTTTACGTTTAGATTTAAATGTTCCAATTATTAAAGGGAAAATTACATCATATAAACGTATTAATGAAACAATAAAAACAATCGATTATTTAATTAATGAAGGTGCAAAAGTTGTAATTCTTTCTCACTTTGGTAGACCAAAATCAATTGATGATATTGAATCAAAAAAATTTACATTAGCACCTGTTGCAAAAGAATTATTTAAAAAAATTCATGGTGCTAAAAATTGTAAATTCATTGAACATAGCACTGGTAAAGATGTTGAAAATGAAATTAAAAAAATGGAACCTAAAGATGTTTTAGTTCTTGAAAACACTCGTTTCAATGATATTTCATTAAAAACTAAAAAACTAGTTAACAATGAATCTGAAAATTCTGAAGAATTAGCAAAATATTGAGCAGGATTATGTGATGTATTTGTTAATGATGCATTTGGAGCCGCTCACCGTAAACATGCATCAACATATGGAATAGCTGCATTCCAAAAAAATAATGCTATTGGATTTTTAATGCGTAATGAACTAGAAATGCTTAATAAAGTTGTATCTAGTGCTAAATCACCATTTGTGGTTATTTTTGGTGGAGCAAAAGTAAGTGATAAATTAAAAGCTGTAAATGCAATTATTAATCGTGCAGATAAAGTTATTATTTCTGGTGGGATGGCATATACTTTTGTTGCTGCACAAGGATTTGATGTTGGAAAATCTATGGTTGAAGAATCAATGATTCCAGTTGCTAAAGAATTAATGGAAAAATATAAAGATAAACTTTGCATCTCTAGTGATTTTATGTGTTCTCCAACTTTTAGCGATACTAAACCTGAATATCGTACTCAAGAAGAAGGAATGAAGGGTTTAATGGGTCTAGACATTGGAAAACGTTCTATTAAAGAATTTGTTAAAATTATTGACACTGCTAACACAATTTTATGAAATGGACCAATGGGTGTTACTGAATTTAGTAACTATGAAAATGGTACTAATAAAATTTGTGAAGCAATTGCAAAACGTACAGAAGCTGGAGCATTCACTGTAATTGGTGGTGGAGATTCTGCTGCTGCTGCTGAAAAATTAAATAAAGAATCATCGTTCACATTTATTTCTACAGGTGGTGGTGCTTCATTACGTCTAATCGAAGGTAGTGGATTAGATGCTTTAATTTCAATTTCTAAAAAATCTCATTGATGAAATATTTTTAAAAGAAAATAAGATTATAAGAAAGAAAAATATTAATGACTCCGCATAATAATGCTAGAAAAGAAGATATAGCCAAAGTGGTTTTAATGCCTGGTGATCCTTTAAGAGCTAAATGAATTGCTGAGAATTTTCTAGAAAATGCAAAATGCGTTCAAGATGTTCGTGGGATGTTTGCGTTTACAGGAACATATAAAAATAAAAGAATAACTATTATGGCTCATGGAATGGGAATACCATCAATCGGTATTTATAGTTATGAATTATTTAAATTCTATGATGTTGACACAATTATTAGAATCGGTTCAACTGGATCATATTCACAAGAAGTAAAAGTTAATGATGTTGTTTTAGTAGATGAAGCATTTAGTGAATCTACTTATGCTAATTTATTAAATTTAGAAGTGAAAAATCAAGTTATTGATGCACCTAGCAAAGATTTAAACAAAATAATTGAAGAAACTGCTAAAGAATTAAATATTAATTTAATTGTTGGTAGATGTCATAGTTCTGATGTTTTCTATCGTCAAATTAGTTTAGATGAATTAGTCAAAACAACAAAATCTATTTGCGTAGAAATGGAAGCATTTGCATTATTTGCTAATGCAAAAATTTTAAATAAAAATGCAGCAACTATTCTAACTTGTAGTGATTCTTTAGTAACAGGAGAATCATTAGATCCTGAACTTCGTCAAAAATCATTTAAAAAAATGGTTTTAATTGCTTTGGAAAGTGCTATAAAATATATATAATAATTTCTAAAACAATTTTTTAAAGGTATTTATAAAATGTCAGATGTAAAAAATAAACCAATGACTCGTACTGAAATGATTCAAAAAATAAATCAATTAACAGGCGTTAGTTCATCAATAATTAAAAATGTTATCACTGAATATGAAAATGTAATTTTACTTGATTTAACATTAAATCATGAAAGTAGAGTTGGTTGTATTGGAAAAATTAGAATTAAAGAAAATAAATCTCGAATTGGTTTAAACCCTACTACAGGTGAAAAAATCATTATTCCTGCTAAAATTGTCCCTAAATTTTCTTTTAGTAAAGGTTTAAAAGAATATATTTCTAAAAAAATTAAATTAGTTTAATTTCTCATTTTCATAAAAGCACATTGTCATTATTGATAATGTGCTTTTACTATGCTAATAATGTCTAACAAACCTGGAAATTGGATTTTTAATTCGATTCCATGTTTTTCAAATCATTCTAATTTTAAATATTTTTCTTTATCACTATTTAAACAATATTCATTTCAATCAACAAAAATGAATTTATTATATGTTTTGAAACCAAAAATTAAAAAACTAAATCCATTTAATTCATTAACTAAATTTAAAAAATTTATTTGATTAATTGATAAACGATTAGTTGCAAAACTATTCCCAAGACATTGTTTAGCTTCAAAAGCAAAAAATTTACCTTGGTAACAACCATAATAATCAACATCACACTTATGAGATAATGACGCTTTAATATTTGTTCCATTAATATGATGAATTTTAATCGGTACTCATTGTTTTCTAATAATTGCAATTTTATGTGACTCATAATAATGTATACTATTATTTATGAGGGATTCAAGATACATTCCTTTATTTGCATTTGTTTTCATATTTATAATTAATATGAATAAAATAAAAATTACTATTTATTTTTAAAGGATATTATATGGCTACAATTTTTCAAGCGAAAGACTTAAGACCTGGTCACACATTCATTTATAAAAACAATATTTATCAAGTGATTGAAAACTCATTTAATAAGACAGCTATGCGTGAAGGTATTGTTAAATGTAAAGTAAAAAATTTAAGAACAGGAGCTATTACAATTGAAGTTCTTACAGGAGAAAAACTTGAACAAGCTCCAATCGAAACTGTTCAAATGGTTTATAGCTATGATGATGGTGTAAATCTTGTTTTTATGAATAATGAAACATTTGAACAAATTGAAATTCCAAAAGAAAAAATGAAATGAGAAATGAATTTCATTTCTGATGGAATTGAAGTTAATATTATGAGATATGGTGATGAATTACTAGGTGCTAATTTACCTGATCAAGTACCATTAAAAATAAAAGAAGCTGAAGAAGCAGTACAAGGTAATACTGTTCAAAATGTGACAAAAAAAGCTTGATTAGAAACAGGATGAGAAATTCAAGTTCCTCAATTTATCAAATCAGGTGAAGTTGTTCTAATTCGAACTAGTGATGGCGAATACGTAGGCCGAGCAAAATAATTATTAATTAAACAAAGATTGTTCTTAGGGTTCTAAAATATGCAAGAAAAAAATACGAATTGTCAACAATGAAAAAAAAGAGTACGTTCAATGCAATTTATTTATAGTGAATTAATTTTAAACAATAAATTTGAGATTGCTAAATCTATTATGTATCGCGACTATTTAATTGTTGGAGCAAACTTTTTAGAACTTTTAGAATACTTTATTACAAACAAAAAAAAAATTATTAATGATATTAGTGCATATCTTGATAAAACTTGAAATTTTGAACGTTTAAATTATGTTGATCAAGCAATTCTTATCTTGGGATACATTGAAAATAAACTTTGAAAAAATGACAAATCAATTATTATCGATCAAGCTGTAATTACAGCAAAGAATTATTCAGATAATGATAACTATAAATACATTAATGCTATTTTAAATAAAATTATTCAATAAGATGTTAATCTATAGCAAAAAGAAAAAAGAAAATACATTGAGTTTTTATGAAGATGATGAATATCATCTTCTTAATGTTCTACACAAAAAAATTGGTGATAAACTTAATTGTTGTTTTGAACAAAAAAAATATTTAACAACGATTGTTTGTTTAAATCCACTTCTAGCAAAAATTGAAAATGAAATAGTTGAAGATACAATTATCATTCCAAATATTCATTTGTTTCAAGCAATAATAAAATCTAATCATTTTGATTGAATTGTTCAAAAGGCAACTGAATTACAAGTTAATAATTTATTTCCTGTTTTAATGAATCGTAGCCAATCTAATCGAGAAATAAATCCAAAACATATAAAAAATATTATTAAAAATGCTGGAATGCAATCTAATCAAACAAATTTAATGGAATTATGCCCTGTTATTAAATCTCTAGAAATGTTTGATTTATTAAAAAATTACGATCATATTATTGTTCCATATGAAAAAGAAAATAGAAAGTCATTGACTAAATTTTTAAATGATTTGGATTATCATAACAATAACAAAATTGCTATTGTTGTTGGACCAGAAGGTGGATATAGCGAAAATGAAATAACTTTATTTTCTCAACTAGGTAAAAAATGTCATTTTGTAAGTTTAACAAAATCGATTTTAAGAAGTGAAACAGCAAGTCTATATGCAATATCTGTAGTAATGGATAATTTACAATTAAAAATAAATAATGATGGAGACGATAGTGAATAGCAAAATTAGATCATTCAATATTAATTTAATATTTAATGTTATTAATATTTTTATTGGATCATTAATTATGCTAATTCCAATGATTATTTTTGCTATTAACTATCAAGAAGAACCAAATAGCTATCAATTATTTCAACCTGGATTTGATCGAGTTAATAATTTGGTTATATCAATAGTTATTACTATTGTCACAATAAGTTTGATATGTGCAAATGGATATCGTATGTGAAATCATTTTAAAAATTTAACAAATAAAAAATGATTTAATAAAGATTATAAATGAATAACAACACTAATGATAATTTCTGTAGTATCAGTAATTATATATTTGGTTGCTTTTTTTACAATTTGACTTTATCCAATGCCAAATATTAATAATAGTGAAATCTCTAATTACAACTGATTAAGATTGCAAGCATATATTATTACATATTGCGTTTTAACAATATTATTTTTAAGTTTAGCAACCACTATATCTTTGCTAACAAGTAAGAGAATTTTATCTCATTGTAAATCCATTAATAGCGAGATTGTTGAAAATGAATAAATTAAATTTATCTACATTTTATGCTATTACATTAGGTTGTAAAGTTAACACTTATGAAACAAATATTATTGCTAATGATTTAATTGCTGAAGGATTAATTAGGATTGATGATTTCAGTAAATGTGATGTGGCAATCATTAATACATGTAGTGTTACTAATACTGCTGATAGTAAATCGCGTAATGCAATAAGTAAAATTAGACATGCTAACCCAAATGCTATTATTATTGTATGTGGTTGCTATAGTCAAGTAGCAAGTGAAAGTCTAAAATCAAAATATAGGATTAACATTTTGATTGGAAATAAATACAAAAATAATGTTGTCCAATTAATTAATGAGTTCTTAGAAAATAAGCAACAAATTGTTCGGGTTGATAATTTATTACTTGAAAATAAATTTGAAGAAACAAGTGTTGATATCTATACTAATCAAACACGTGCATTTGTTAAAATCCAAGATGGATGCAACTTTATGTGTAGTTATTGCATTATTCCATTTACGCGTGGCCGACAAAGATCTAAAAAGATGTCAACTATTATTGATGAAATAAAAAAACTGGTAGCTAACAATTATAAAGAAATTGTTTTAACTGGAGTTAACACAGCTGGTTATAAAGATGATAAAAATGATTTCTATCAATTGTTGAAAAATATTAATAATTTAAATGGTAATTTTAGAGTAAGAATTTCATCAGTAGAACCATTTCAGATTAGCGATGAAATTATTGAATTGATTTGCAAAAACAAAGAACGTTTTGCACAACACTGACATATTTGTTTGCAATCAGGTTCCGATAATGTTTTAGAGAAAATGAATCGTAAATATAAAACAGTTGAATTTGAAAATTTAATTAATAAAATTTATAAATTAAGTTCAGATACTGCAATAACAACAGATATTATTGCCGCATTTCCTACTGAAACAAATCTTGATCATCAACTAACAATCGATTTTATTAATAAAATTGGATTTAGTAAATTACATGTCTTCCCATACTCAAAAAGAAATTATACACCAGCTGCAAAGTTATCTGCAATTAATTCAAATATTGTTTCTAATCGAATGAAAGATCTTTTAGAATTAAGCAATAAATTAACTAATAGTTTTAACAAAAAATTTATTAATAAAATTGTTGATGTTCTTTTTGAAACATATGATAATGGTATTAATTCTGGTTACTCTAGTCAATATATAAGAGTAGATGTAAATAGTGCGAATGATTATTCTAATCAATTAAAAAAAGTGAAAATAACAAAAGTGGTTATTAATCACGTTATTGGTGAAATTGTTGAATAATTTGTTGATATTAAATAACCATTTAAAACTCTTAATATGATTATATTTAAACTAACTTTAATAGTGAAGTTACAATTTTAATTTATAAACAATGTATTATTTAAAGATTTAAAAACTTAACAATAATTTATATAGATATATCCTCTAATTCATGAATACCAAACTCATTTTGTTGACTAACCAAATAATAAGATTAATAGTAAATCGATAAATTTGAATATTCTCTAATTGTTTAATCATTTTTTGAAATTTTTACAAGAATAATATTGAAATTTATTTATTTTTTATATTAGATATTCATTAAGGAACATCAAATGATTCAAATTATTAAATGGATTGTTCTGTGCTTCAAGATTAGGCTTATATTGTCTATAAAATCATAGACAATATAAAAAGGATTAAGTAATGAACAACAAAATGAAATTTGTTATCATTATCCTAATCCTTATAATTACAATACTAATATTATTGTAATATAAAATAACCTAACTTACAACACATGAACTTTAAAAAAACTCTATTTGATTAGTCAAGTAGAGTTTTTTTTATTCTAATTATCTTGATAGTTGTCGTCATTCTTTTTTATTAGAAAATATAGAAATATTAATAATTCTCAAAAATTAAAATGTTTAAATGATAAAAGAACAAAATTTAAATAAATAAAAAAATTGGAATTTCTTCTAACTTTAAAATTATTTTCAAGAGAACTTTTATTATAAAATA
>CAMWTZ010000014.1 GCA_947177385.1 uncultured Mycoplasmataceae bacterium | reverse complement strand
ATATTAATCAATTAATTGAATATATACAGATAATTTTAATTTATATTTAATATTTAAATTAATTATTTCTAATAACATATTCACAACGCTTACATAGTTCAGTATTGTGCATATCAGATTGATCATAATAATTTCAACATCTTGCACACATTTTAAATGTTGTAGGAGTAATTAATATTTCATCATTTTGATTTTTATCAATTGTAACATTAGCAACATTCAAATAAAATTTTAATGTTTTTAAATCAAATGATGTTGGATTAGATTTTAAAGATAAATTAACCATATTGCTTTTCTTTATCAAATTATTATTACGAGCAAGTTCAATTGCATTATAAATATTATCTTTTAATTTAAAGAAATTACTAAAATTATTCATTGATACTTCATCTAATAAATAATAATCTAAATTAATAGATCAATCTTCTAAATGGATTGATTCATATTTTTTAAATGGTAAAAATTGATATGCTTCATCTGTTGTATGTGGAATAATTGGAGCAAGAACAATCAATAATTTATGTAAGATTGTATAAATTGTGGTTTGAATTTGATATCTTCGAATTGAATTATCTGATCCACAATAAATTTCATCTTTAATAATGTCAAAATATCAAGTTGATAATTCATTAGTAAAATTATTAATTAACTTAACAATTTCAGAAAAATTATAGTTATTATAGCTTTCATCAATAAATTTTAAAACTGAGTTTAAACGAGTTAAAACATATTGATCTTCAAAAGATAATTTTTTTTGTCAATTTTCTTCTTTAAAATCACTAATAATTGATAGTGAATACTTAAATAAAGTATTTCTAATTCGTCGGTAAATTTCAGCTATTTGTTTAAGAATCGTATCTCCAAAACGTTGATCATCGCTATATTCACAGCTAGCAACTCATAAACGGAATACATCGGCTCCATAAGTGTCGAATACTTTTAAAGGATCTACAACATTACCGATAGATTTAGACATCTTTAATCCTTTTTCATCAAGGGTAAATCCATGTTGAATGATTGTTTTATATGGAGATTTACCATTTTGAATTGTTCCTGTAATTAATGATGAATTAAATCATCCACGATATTGATCACTACCTTCTAAATAAACATCCGCAGGATAAGATAAATTTCATGTATTTTCAAATAATTGGTGACTTGTACCCGAATCAAATCAGACATCCATAATATCTTGTTCTTTTTTAAATTTTTGATTAGATTTTATTTGTTCATCTAATAAAAATTTTTCCACAGGTCAATCAAATCAAACATCAGTTCCATTCTTATCTAAAATTGTAATAATATTTGAAATTATTTTTTCATCAAGTAATGGTTCATCATTTTCATTGAAAATAATTGGAATCGGAACACCTCAAATACGTTGACGACTTATACATCATTCAGAACGATTTTTAATCATTTCAATCATTCTATTTACATTTTTTTGGAAAGGAGATTTAACATCATTATTTAAAGTGTTAATAATGTCATTACTAATATTTTTTAAATTAACAAATCATTGTTTAGTTGCTAAATAAATTACAGGTTTTTTAGTTCTTCAATCACAAGCTACTCTATGATTAATTTTTTCTAATTTAACTAAATTATTAGTTTCCTTTAATCAATTAATAATAATTTCATTTGAATCTTGATAAAACACATTGATAAGACGTTCATCATTAATTGATTGATTAAATTTTCCAAATTTATCAATTGGTGAAAATGGAGAAATACCGTATTTTTTACATGCTAAATAATCATCTAGACCAAAATCTGGTGCATTATGAACTAATCCTGTACCATCTTCATCACTAACATATTCTGCTAAAATTATTGAGTTTATTTTATTATTGTAGATTGGATGGATATATTTTAAATTTTCTATTTCACCACCATTTACAGTTTTTATTTTTGTAATATCATTTTTGTTAAATTCCAATTTATTAATAATTTCATCAAATCTATTTTCTGAAATTAAATATTTTTTATTTTGATAATTAAATAAAACATATTTAAAATTTGGATTAACAGCAATTGCTAAATTTGCGGGAATAGTTCATGGTGTTGTTGTCCAAACTAATAAATTAACGTCATCTCCTAAAACGTCATTATTTAATAAATTAAATGATAAATAAATAGAATTATCTATTACATCTTTATATTCAATTTCAGCTTCAGCTAATGCAGATTGTGATGATCAAGATCAATACACAGGTTTTTTATCGCGAAAAATTAAATTTTTTTTAACCATTGTTAAAAACAAATTTAATTGATTTATTTCAAATTCATGATCTAAAGTACGATAAATTTTTTTGAAATCACTAAGTGTTCCAATTCTTAAAAATTGTTTTTTTTGATTTTCAATTTGTTCTAATGCATATTCATAACATTGTTTACGCCGAAACAATGTAGTGTCATCTTTTGCATCTGTTCTTTTCTTTAACATTGCCAATTCAATTGGCAAACCGTGCGTATCTCAACCAGGAATATATGGTGAATAATAACCACTTAAATTTTTTCATCTAACAATGATATCTTTCAACGTTTTATTTAAAGCATGACCAATATGAATATTTCCGTTTGCATATGGAGGGCCATCATGTAGCAAGAATAATGGTTTATTTTTGTTTTTTTCTAATACTTTTTGATATATCTTATTATTTAATCAATCTGATTGGATTTTAGGTTCTTTTATATTCAAATTACCTTTCATTTCAAAATCAGTTTTTGGCATCTTTAAAGTTGATTTATAATCCATAAAATACTCACTATAATTTATTAAAATAACTATTTTAATTATAATATATTGATTTACTTATTTGAATAAGTTAAAATAAAGATAAAATGAATAAACATAATAAATTTTCAAATAAATATTGTGAAGAATACAAAAATAATTTCCTAACAGTTGTAAATTTAACAAAGCAATATAAAAAAAATATGAAACCAGCGATTAATAATTTAAATTTTGTTGTTGGACCAAGTGAATTTCATGCTTTTATAGGTGGTAATGGTGCAGGAAAAACAACCACAATTAAATCAATTATTGGTGCATATGCAAATTACATTGGAAAAATATATTTTTGTGGATATATCAATAAAACAATAGAAGCAAAAAGATTAATTGGTTATATCCCTGAAGTTGCAAGATTTCCTGAAAACACTTCAACAAGAAATTATCTTATCAATATGGCTTTATTAAGTGAAGTGAAACGCAAAGATGTTAAAAAAATAGTTGATCAAATATTAGTTGATTTAAATATGCAAAATTTAGCTAAAAAATCTCCTAATTCATTTAGTAGTGGACAAAAAAAGAAAATTTTGTTAGCTCAAGCATTAATCCATGATCCAAAAATTTTAATTATGGATGAACCAGCTGCCAATCTAGATCCACGAGCAAGAATCGAATTTTTCGAAACTTTAAAAAAATTACAACACAATGGAAAATCAATTTTTATTAGTTCACATATTTTAGATGAAATTGATAAATATGCTACACATGCCACTATCTTAGATGGTGGAAAAGTTGTTTTTAGTGAAAAGCTTGAAGATTATAGAAAATCGAAAGAAAAATCACTTTATTTAAAATTTAAAAATAATGAACAAACAAAAAAATGATTTAAACAAGAAAAAATTAATTTTGAATTTGACAATGATAGAAATATATTTATTATCAAATTAAAAAATATTGATAGCAATAAATTACTAAGTAAATTAATCAAAGAAAAAAATATGCCAATTTATTATGAAATTAATGCTGAAACATTAGAAGAAATTTTCTATCACTATGTTATAAAAGGAAGTGTACATACAATGAAAGTTAATTAATATCAAAATTATTTTTTATTAATTAATAATGATTCATCTCCTAATAGAGCAACACCTTCTAAATAAATAACGCTATTTTGATTATTAATAATTTTAACTTTATGAATTCCATAATTCAAACTATTATTTTGATAAATAATTGTCCCATATTTATCAATATTTGTTTGTAAATTAACTTTATCTAATAAAACGTCATCTACAAAAATATCAAAACTTGTAGGTAAATTTTTTAATAATGTCCCAAATAATTTAAAACCATTACCCATAAAATCAAATTCTAGTTTTTCATTATTTAAATTTGTAAATTTATAACTAGTATTAATTGATGAAATATTTACACCTTGTGGAATAGTTTTTCAGTTGTCACTAAATTGCAATTTATTTGATCAAACACTGTATAAATTTGAAATTTTATTTATTGGTGATATTGTATCTAATTCAATTTTATTTTTAGTATTTTCTAACTGAACTGTAAATAAATTAGATGTTAATTTGTTGAAAATATTAATAGTATTTGAATTTGGTGATTTACTTTCAAAATTATAAATATTTTGAATATAGTCACTAGTATATAGTAATTTATTATTATTGTAAATTTTTATATTAGTTGGAAAATAATTAGTATTATTAGAGTTTAAAAATAAAAATCCATTGATATCTTGTATACTATTAAATTGAATATTGAATGATATTGATGATCTATTAATTGATAAAATTTGGTTTTTAATAGATAATTTATTGCATTCTTCTCGAGTTAATGTATTACTCAAATTAGAAGGAATAATTTTGTATCTATTTTTATCAATTATGCTATCAAAATATTGATTAGGTGATGATATAGCAGAATATTGTTGTAAACCATCAAAATTTATTCATCTTTTTTTGTAAGAAAATTTATTAGATTTGATTGTAGCGAAATTCTCAATATTTTCAAATTTTTCCAATTCTTTTATTGGGGAAATGAGATAATCAGCAAGATCAATATATTTATCATTTTCATCCAATAAATAAAATTGAGCGCCACATTTTTTATTTGATGTATTAGATAAAATTATTTTTAATGAATGAATATTATTAGAATTCAAATTCAAATCACAAATAAATTGATAATTTGAATTTGATTGCTCATTTATATTTATAAGTTGCCCGTCTAAATAAATTGCTGATTGAACATTTTTCTTAGCATACAACTTGTATTTTCCAGCTTTTGGTCAAAATAATTTAAATTCCATTTTAAGGATTGTATTTTGTTCAAAATCTGAATATTCATTTATATTACTAATTGATTCGGTTGCATATGAAGAAAATTGATTTAAATCAAAAGTTGATAAGAATTTAGACAAAGAATTTGGAATTTCATTAAATCTATATCCTGTAAGTACTGGTGAATTAGTAGCTTGTCGAATTTTAATTTTAAATTTATAACTTGGAACATAATTACTTGGTTTCCCAATAAAGTTAGTTGGAATAACATCTAAATCAAATTCATCTATAATTCCCAAATTTTCAATTTTTGGTATGTATGTAACACTCTTACCATTTTGAATTAATCGAGAACCATATTTTGTTAAATTTGGTACTTTAATTGTGTATTCAAAATTAGGATTTGACGAATTAATATATTTGTCGAAATCGAAAGTGTAATTTTTTAAAGGAGGGATTTCAAATGCTGGTTGAACATCATTTGTGTATTCAAAATTATTAGTTTCACTATTATAAATATAAATACCAGCAGCATATAAGCAACCAATAAAATCAATTCCTGGATATTTTCTAATTTCATCAATAATCTTTTTTTGCTCTTTAGTGGGTGTTTGAAGATTTGTTGGTCATGCAGCATTTGTTCTATCAGGAAATGTAGAAAAAGCGCAATCATAAAAATTTAATTTATTCTGATCACTAATATCTTTTATTTGTAGCATTTGATCATCTTTGTGACTGATAATATCATTTTTAATTCAATTTAAAAATCTATCTGTACCTATATTAAATAAAATTGCATTATATAAACTATATCAATCTATTTTGTTTTTTAATAAATTTGTATATGAATTATTTAATCTTGATCATCCAGTCAAATTAGATTCTTCTCGACGACCAGTTAAATTAAATTGATTTCTATTTCTTCCACTATCATCTAATAATGATAGTCCCGTTCTTAAAATAACATTTGTTGGGCCATGATCATGCATTGCATTAAAACCAAATGGAAAATCGTCGTGTAAATGATCATATTCATGTAAAATAACTCAATTTTTTGAATCAAAAGTATTTCCAAAAATAAAGTCAGCTATATCTTGATAAAAAACCGCTGTTCAATATGAACTATATGTCAACCCTGCATATCCATTTAAATTATTGTGACCTGTTAGTTTTCAACGTCTTAATCGATTGGATTTTTCACAATTATCAAAATATCCACCTATTAATGCAAATTGGTAAAATTTTTCCATATTATCATATGGGAAATTTATATTTTTAATATTTCAATTTACTAAATAATCTTTTTTAAAAAATGGAATTTCTGTTCCTATTAAGTCTGATACATAAGAAGACACTGGAGCTGTTATAATCCGATTTTCTATATCATTTATTTGTCTATTTCAATCATCAATTGTAGTTAAATTATGAACATAATGTAACTCTTCAATTCCTTTTTTTACCACAAAATTAATAATAGGAAAACTATTATTATCAATAATGGGTGAATCAATATTTAATGATAACGATCCTCCAAATGGTGAACCAATACGTAAAATACCTTCATTATTTAGATTTGATTGAACTTTAAATCCAGTTATTATAAAAGGATAATGATTATTAATTTTGTTATTTTTATAACCAAGAGAATAATTTCCATTTATTGTAAATGTTAAATTATTATATTTTTTTATTAAAGATAATGATTCACTATCAAAACTAATTTCTATTATTTCTCCAGGAGGACAATATATTCCTAATGGAATATAATTTGAAATTTTAGTATTTAAAGAAAACTTTTTAATAATAGATTTTGTATCATCTAAAATAAAATTATCATAATCAGTTGAATATTTTGCTATCGGATGTCGTTTTAAATTGTTACTATTAATTTCATTTATTATTCAATTTGTGTCATTATAACGTATAGCATTTGATAAATTAGGATTTATTATATTTTTACCATCTGCATTATATCTTTGATTACTATCTACCCCTTCTGAATAAATAATTTCATCTAAACGATAAGATCCATTTGGAAATAATTTTTTATTGTTTGAATTATTTAAATTTATAGTTAATTCACTAATTGTCTTGTCATTATAATTAAATTTATATGTTGGTCAAGGAAAATTTTCACCAAAAATATTTGTAAGTAAGGTATTATAATATTTTTTATTAGAATGTCTATTTTCATAACCTAAAATTTCTTCATTGTATTGAACAGAAGAAGAAAACATATTATCATGACTTGTATCTTCTACTTTTAAAGATTCTGTATTTAATAAATTATTATTATTATTATTATTATTTGATTGATTATTATTATTATTATTGTTATTAATAGTAATAGAGCAAGAAGATAGAACTGTAGCAACAGTAATAGTTAAAAAAGCAGCAATGGAGCAGCTAAGAATTTTTTTAAATTTCATATATATATATATATATAACATTAATTTTAGTTATTTAATTTACTTCATAACTTTATTGCAAAGATTTTTAAATTCTTCTGGGTTTTGAATTGCTAATTCAGATAACATTTTACGATTAATACTTATATTATTAATTTTTAATTGATGCATGAATTCACTATAAGTAAATCCATTTTCACGAACAGCTGCATTAATACGTGCAATTCATAAACGACGAAAATCACGCTTTTTATTTTTACGATCACGATAAGCATATTCACCTGCACGAATAATTGTTTGTTTAGCAATCCGATAAGATGTATGACGAGTTCCTCAAGTACCTTCTGCTTGACGTAAAACCGCTTTGTGACGTCTTCGAGTTGTTGTTCCTGTTTTAATACGCATAATAGTCCTTTATTAATAAATTATTTTTTTAAACAATATTCATAACGTTGACGATCAGATGGTGTTAAAATGGCATCTTTACGCAAATGACGTTTTGCTTTAGTAGTTCTACCTTGAGCTAAATGAGAACGATAAGCATGTTTACGTTTTAATTCACCACTTTTTGTAAAAATAAAACGTTTAGCAGCAGAGTGTTTTGTTTTTTGTTTAATTTTCATATTTGCTAACCTTTTTATAATTATTTATTTTGTTCAATTATAGTTTCATATCTAAAACTATTTGATTGTTTATTTGCTTGTACAATTTTAATATTTTCCCCAAGCATTGCAATAAATTTATCATAAACAATTTTAATATATTCATGTTTAACAGACATTCTTCCACGGGCTTCAATAATAAATTTAACTTTATCCCCATTCGAAAGTCATTTTTTTGCATTTTCTGCTCTAACTTTCAAATCATGATCACCAATTAAAGGTTTTATTTTAATTTCTTTAACAGCAGCAATTTGTTGCTTTTTCTTATTTTCTTTTTGCTTTCTTTTTTGCTCAAATTTAAATTTACCATAATCTAAAATTTTAGCAATTACTCTACGATCTTGAATTGCAATAACAACAAGATCTAAATCACGAGATTGAGCAATCTTTAAAGCTTCTTCACGTTTTAAAGTACCTAAATGTTGTCCTGTTTCATCAATTACATCTAACATTGGAACTTTAATTTTATTATTAATTAAAACATTATCTTGTTTAGAATCACGTTGGTTGTTTTGTCTATTATTTGTTTGTTGATTGGGAATCATATTTCTCCGATATAAATAAATAATTGTATAAAGAAAAAGATAAAACTACAAAAGTAGTTTTATCTTGTTATCTAATATCAATCATAAATTACAAAATTTAGATAAAACCAAGAATCACATTTAAGGATTACGAGGTGAGTTAATAACTACTTTCTCTATACATTAACTTATTATAATATTTTATTTTAAAATTAACTTATTTTTTCTATTTCTGATCATTGTTCAAAGTTAGAAACATATAATCTTGGGATGATATACAATAAACGAATATCATAAATTTGAATAGAACCAACTGTTTTATACATTTCATCAATTGCTTTATTTTTTAATGAAGTTGAATCACGACAAAACATAACCAATGCAGTAAAGAATGTATCAGGATTTAATCCTAAGTAACCTTTTGATCCTGTTGTTAATTCACTATTAGAATTTAATAAATTTTTAACATCATTATTATTAAATTGAGTTAAAACATATTGATTTTTTAATGCTGCAGTTTGAGAATTAGTATCAAATAAAGTTGTAAAAGAATTTAACTCATTGTTTCATAATGGCATTTGGTCTAATTTAGTGAATGCATTATTAGGAACTTGCGTAGTATCATTTAATATTTCTTTTAATTTTGTTTTTAATGCATCTAACTTTTCAGTAATAGTCGAATATGCAGTATTAATAATATTTTCCATTGCAGTATGATTTTGTTGAGAAATAGGTAAACCTGAATTAGCAATTTGATTTTCATAGAAAGATTGCAATTGTGAAGGTGTTGTAACATTATCAATTAAATTAATTAAATTACTTCTAGATACAAAAGAATAAAACATACCTATATATGAAACATTAGTTTGAGAAACTGGCAAGTTTGAATAACTACTATTACTAGTTCAAGATGTAGGCAAAGATGAAGAAATTCCTAAAGGACTAGAATTTTCTAATTGGAATCCTAAAAATCCACTATTATAATTTGATGTTGAACTTGTATTAGACATTGGAGCAACAGTTCAATATGAATTATCTTTACTAAAAGTTAAACTATTTTGATTAGTTGAATCAACTAAAGAACCACTTGAAACAAAATTTGGATATGGATTTGTTGAATTAAATCAGCTATATGAATTTATATTTGTTAATAAAACAGGATTAATTTTAAATGTTGAATCAGAAATAGCTTTTGTTTGAAGATTTGTAATAGTTAATTGTGAAGATAAATTTGATGAAGAATAACCAAATTCCTTGAATTGATTAATTGATTCTTGATTTACCCATGCAACAGCAGATCTTGAAGGATTTAAACTTGTACCATTGTCAGTTGCTTGTAATAGAGCATCATAAAGAGGTTTAAAATTTAATTTGCTTGTTTCTGTATTGTAGTCTAATACATAACGAATATTAATCAACAAATTATAATATTCTTCAATTTCTGAATATTGGGAATATGAATAATATTCAATATTATTACCATCTTGATCAGCATAACTATAAGTAAATTGATTTTCATCTATACTATTACTAAAAAATTGATTTGCTTTCGCTTTTAACGCATCATATGAATCTCAATCTCCAAGAGAATAAACATTTTTTGAATCAACAAATAAGTTCATTTTATAAACCGAATCAATTGCATTGCTTACTTTTTGCACAATCCATTCAGTTGTTCCTTCTGCAGGATTAGTAGGCAAATTTTGCATAAATCTTCTATTTGGGTATAAATATTGTTGATAGTACATATTTCTAACAATATTTGAAAAATCAGTATCTCCTAATGCAATCATCGCTTGATTTAAATAATAATTGCTAGTAAAAATTCTTGTAGGAGAACTTAAAAAATTATATGTGCTATTAATAATTAAAGGGTTTGTTTCATTTAAATATTTAATAACATTTTGTTGATAGTTATTTTTCGCTTGATAAAAATATGAAGATGTATCAGTAACTGTGACATTAGAAATTGTTCCACTAATTGCTCGGGAGTCATTAGTATTGTTTGAATATGGCAAATTAGAAGAACTTGGAGTAACATTCATTAAAATTGAATCAATTAATTTTGTAAGAGTTTCAAATTGTCCATTATTTGAATTTCTTGTATAAGGTAAAACGCCTGAAATACCATTAGCACCTCACAAACTAGGATCTTCATTGTTATTAAATTGTGACTGATTTTCATATATTTTATTGTTTATAGATTCAACGAATTTTTTTGATAAAACTGCATATTGATAATCAATTGAAGAATCAATAAAACTACGCAAACTAGTTGTAGAAATAATCTCATTAAGAGAATTAATAAAGTTTGATTGGTCTTCATTTGTTGAATCATATCCAAAATTACTAGATAAATTAGGAGATTGTTCTGAGTTTAAAGTTACACTAGCCCCAAATAAATTATTTTGATTATTAGTTGGAGAATCAATATATCTTAATAAATAACGATATATTATACTTTCAAAATTATCAGAAAAATATTTCTGCATCATATCTTTAACATTATATTTTCCTTCATTACTAATTTTGTCTAAAGCTAAATAGTAGATAAAAGTATTTCGCAATTCGTTGCAAACATTATTGAATCTTTGTGAAAATGTTTTATTTGTATTAGATTCATAAGCTTCTTTTATTTTACTAATACGATCAATACTTATAATATGAACACCAAATTGATTTCTAATTAGAATAAATTGATCTAAATTACTATTTGCGTATGTATTTGAATCATTAAAAATAGAAGTTTGTTTAGTGAAATTTATCGCATCTATTACACCAACAGCATTGCTATATTGATTTAAAAAAACAGATTGAATATTTTGACTAGAACCATTTTCTCAATCAATAGAATATGGAAATTTAAAATAATTTAATACATTAGAGTTTGTATCATTAACAATATTTAAATGTTCTGAAGAACTAGCATTATTATTAAACACTAAAAAATTATCCATAATTGATTTAGTGTTTATTGAAGTAGCAACATGAACATTAGAATCAGTTATTCCAAAAATAAAATTAGAAAACTTATATCAAGCAGCAGCTGAAAATGGTGTAACATATGTTCCATCAAACAAACCACTAGAATTAGTTAATAAATTAGTAGAAGAATCTTCTGTATATTCTAAAGGTAAATTCATTAATCCTGTTTTAGAACTAACATATGAACCATTAATAATACCTGTTAATAATTTACTAAATTTATCTGTGCTACTTAGCGCTACTGGACTAGTTTCATCTGAAAAATATTGAAATTGATAAGATGGTTTAACTTCTGTTGTTGTAGCGCGTGAAATAGCTCTTGTAGAAGTTGATGTATCTGTTGAAGTATCACTACTGCTATCACCACTAGTAGTTTGATTAAAACGATCAAAATAATTAGAAAACAATTGACTTAAATTATATGTATTTTCATAATTTTTTCATAAAGACATTGTCAATGGTAATGGAAGACAATTTTTAATTCAATCATCCATAATGAATTCCAATAAATCTGCATATCCAATATCTATTTGAGATCTATTATTTTCTTCTAATCCTAAAGCATTAAAACTAAAACCATTTTTTGTACCAACAGTAGTTGCATTAACATAGTCATTATTAATATCTTTTAATGTTTGTAAATTTAAATTATCAACTGATATAAATGATGGATTAGTCGATGTAGAATTATTTGAATAAGACAAGTAGTTCTTAGCAGAATCACCAAATAAATTTGTAGTAATAAATGTTTTTAACTCACTTTTTATATTATTTAAAATTCAATCTTCTTTAGTTCCACCAACAGGATCTAAAACTTCTATTTGAAAAAAGTGTTTTCAATTAACACCACGAGTATCTTTATAGTTATTATATTTTTCTTTGTAAGAATCTTCTGCTGTTTTTTTTCAATCTTTTAATGAATTTTGAATTGAACTATTATTCACAACATTAAATCAATTTAATAAAGTCTTGTTTACATATGTACTAACTAAACTTTGACGTCCTTTTTCAGTAGACAAAACTGCTGAAGATACTGGCAAAATACTAATATTAAGAGAAGAAAAACTTGAAGCATTTGTTGCTGGAATTGAAACATTACTTGGACTTGTAGCACATGATGATAACCCCAAGACAAATGATGATGTTGACAATCCAACAAACAATGCAGATAAAATTGAAATAGATAATGTTTTTTTATTTTTCATCTTATTCCTACTCTTTTATTTATTAATAGTTAATATTGTGTAAAATTATATTTAATTATAGATAAAAAAATATCTAATTAAAGAATAATGAATATAATTCTATCAAATTAATAATTTAGTGATTGATAATGATGAAAATAAAATTAAAAAATTTAAAAGTTTCAATAGAAAATAATTGCATTTTAAATGATATAAATCTTGAAATTAATCAAGGTGATGTAATGTTAATTTTAGGGCCAAATGGGCATGGAAAATCAACAATTTTAAAATCAATAATGCGACATTATGATACAAAAATTGACAATGGTGAAATTATTGTTAATGATGAAATAATAAATAATCTTACAACAGATATAATTGCAAATAAATTTCATATATATTTTGCTGTCCAAAATCCAGTTGAAATTCCAGGATTAACAATGATAGAGTTATTGAGAAATGAAGCAAGTAAAAATGGTTCAAAAATAAGTACAATTGAATTATTTAAAAACATTAATAATAAAATGCAAAATTTACAATTAAACAATGAACTATTATCTAGAAGTGTTAATAGTAATTTTTCTGGTGGAGAAAAGAAAAAAAGTGAAATTATTCAAATGGAAATTTTAAATCCAGACATAATTCTATTGGATGAAATAGATTCTGGATTAGATGTTGATGCAGTAGATATAATTGGAGAATCATTAAAAAAACAAAAACAATTAGGAAAAACTATAATTTTTATTTCACATAATGAAAGATTATTAGAAAAAATAGTTCCTAATAAAGTTGCAATTATTTTTAATGGAAAAGTTCAAGAAGTTGGTGGATTAGAATTAGCAAAATATATCAATAAAATTGGTTATAAAAATTATGCTAAAGAAAAAAATATTACTTTAGAAAACTTTGATGATGAATTTTTAAAAGATACTAACAAAGGTTATAGT